>JANOZI010000168.1:0-7378 GCA_031429375.1 Acidobacteriota bacterium
ATTTTTTCTGAGCGGGACTCGCCCGGTTCCGAATCGACGAAGGCCACGAGCGCCTCGTCGAGTGTCAGCGAGAGCTTGGATTTCATCTTGTCCTCCCAATGGTAGGATATATTACCTTACCACAAGTAACACTCTTAAGAATCCCACGAGCGCGAAGCGCGAGTCCCAGAAGCGAGCGTGAGCGAGCGACTCCCAGGAGGGGTGGAAGCCCCGACTCGCACGAGGCGCGGCAGCGCCGAGTCCTCTTATTCGATGACGCGAATCGCCGTCCTGACCTGCTCGAACTGCGCGGCGGTGATCGTCGTGACGCCGGCGACTGGCGCCGCACCCCAGGCCGGCGGTGTCAGGCCGTCCGCGACGTAGACAGCGTCGAGCGCGCTGCGGAGTTGTGTCAAGTGAGTCGCACTGATGGACGTCACGCCGGCGGTGAGAACCGGATCGGTCCAGCTGATCGCCGAGAGGGATCGCCATGCGCGCAGCGAGTCGATCGCCGCGCGCAGTTCCAGGACATGAGCCGCTCTCACCACGGTGGCGCCAGCACTGATCGGATCGTCCGTGAAGATCCGTCCAAATGTCGCGGTGGCCGTCAACGCCGCGGACACCGTCACCGTGCACTCGGGCAGCGTGCCGCTACACGCACCGGTCCAGCGCATGAAGCCGGCGCCGCCCGCCGGCGCGGCGGTGAGCGTGACGGCTGCGCCGGCCGTGAAAGCAGCACTGCAGGCCGCACCGCAACTGATGCCCGCCGGCGCACTGGTCACCGTGCCGGTGGCCGAACCACGCCGCGTGACCGTGAGCGGGTGCGCGCTCACCGGCACCTCGTAGGCGCCGATGTCCACCGCCGGACCCGAGGGCCGAAGGACGCCGTCGATGTCGGCCGTGACCGCAGCCAGCGTGAGGCCCGCATCCTTTGCCGGCGACGCCGGCTTCAAGTGGTAGTCGTTGGCGCCGCTGTTGACGAACAAATCTGCCGGCACCGCGATCAGCGAGTGCAGGTCCTGGCCGGTGGCCATGCGCCATTGCGCCAGCGTCATGATCGTATTGCCGTCGTCGGTGGTGAAGCGATTCATCACGACGTTGTAGTCGCTGACGAGGCCGGAGAGGCTGTCGGCGCTGACGGTGATGCTGCCGCGGAAGGCGTGGAAGTTGTAGAGGATGTTGTTGTGCACCGTGGCGCCAGTCGCGGCGTTGGCGATGTTGATGGCCCAGCGGCCGTCCGACGCCTGCACGATCGTGTTGTGCGCCACCACGTTGTTCGTCGACGGCCCGCCGCCGTCGATTTGGTACAGCGAGATGCCGCTGGCGTGGTTACCGTAGATCAAGTTGTTCTGGAAGCGCGAGTTCTGAACACCGTCGCCGTTGATGCCCGAGCCGCCGCCGATGCCGTTGTCGTGGATGATGTTGCCCTCGACCAGCGCGCCGGTGATGATGCCGTCGCCGCCTTGAAAGCGGTCGCCGTTCATGTGGACGCCGTTGGCGCGATTGCCCCAGAGGTGATTGTGGCGGATGATCGGCCGATCGCCGCTGTTCGACACGTAGATGCCGTGTTCGTTCACGGAATTCGACGCCTCGTTGTTCTCGATCAGCACGTCGTCGCTGAACCCGGTGAGCACGCCCCAGTAGCCGTTGGCATTGAGGGTGTTGCCGCGGATGGTGACGTGATGGTTGAGCACGGCCCGAATGCCCGCGCGCGGCATGCCGGTGACGGTGAACCCCTGGATCACGACCCAGCTGGCGGCCTCGAGGTTGATGCCGTGGTTGGTGGTCACCGGGTTCGGGGTGTTCACGGTCACGCCGGGGTCGGCGCGGAACTCGATCGGGTTGGCCTGGGTGCCGCTGATGCGCAGATCGAAACCGGCATACGTGCCGGCCCTGACGATCACCAGGTCGCCGGCTTGCACGCCGTTGGAAGCGCGCTCCAGCGTGCGCCATGGAGTGGCGCTCGTGCCGGGCCCGAGATCATCGCCAGTGGTGGCGACGTAGAGCGTCCTGAGTTGACTTTCAGCCGGCGCCGCCCACGACAACAACACCAGCACGAGGCACAAGCACCTCGCACACGCCGGCACCGGCACCAGAAGCACGTTACGCACCCCAGGCACCGTACGCACCGTACGCACCTTATTTTAGGCCGTGACCAACACCCTTCGCCTCGGCAGCTCGATGTTGAGCGTCTTGATCTTGTAGTTCATGACGCGCGGGCTGATCTGCAGCAGCTCCGCCGCGTCCTTCTGCACCCAGTTGGCCATCTTCAGCGCTTCGGTGATCGCCTGGCGCTCGATGTCTTCGAGCGCGATGCCGGTCGGCGGGATCTTCACCACGCTCTGCGAGTCTCGTAACGACCCCCCGGCGGGTGCGAAGTCGCCGAGGCGCAGATCGCTCGAGGTGATGGTCGAGGTTTCCGCCAGCAGCGCCGCGCGCTCGATGGCGTTTTCCAGCTCGCGGATGTTGCCGGGCCAGTTGTAGCGCACCAGCAGCTTCTGCGCCTCGCTGTCGAGGCCGTCGAGACGCTTCTTCAGCTCGCTGCTGAAGCGGCGGATGAAGTGCGTGGCGAGCGGCAGGATGTCGTCCTTGCGCTCCCGCAGCGGCGGCGTTTCGACCGAGACCACGTTCAAGCGGTAGTACAAGTCTTCGCGGAACTGTCCCGCCGCCACCATCGCCGACAGGTCGCGGTTGGTGGCCGCGATCAGCCGCACGTCGACGCGGATGGTGCGGGTGCCGCCAAGCCGCTCGAACTCGTGCTCTTGCAGCACGCGCAGGATCTTGGCCTGCGTGCTCGAGCTCATGTCGCCGATTTCGTCGAGGAACAGCGTGCCGCCGTCGGCCTGTTCGAAACGGCCGATGCGCTGCCGATCGGCGCCGGTGAAGGCGCCCTTCTCGTGGCCAAACAGTTCCGACTCGAGCAGGTTCTCCTGCAGCGCCGCGCAGTTGACCTTGACGAAGTTGCGCGCCGCCCGCAGCGAGTTGTGGTGAATCGCGCCGGCGATCAGCTCCTTGCCGGTGCCGGTTTCGCCGCGGATCAGCACCGTCGAGTTGCTCTTCGCCACCTTCTTCACCACGCCCAACACCCGCGCCAGCGCCTCGCTGGCGCCGACGATGCGATCGAAGTCGTAGTTCTCGTGGCGCTCGTTGCGCAGGTAGTCGAGCTCGTTGCGGAGGCGCTTGAGCTCGAGCGCTTTTTCCACCTTCACTTCCATCTCTTCGAGCTCGAACGGCTTCTGCACGTAATCAAAGGCGCCGTGCTTCATCGCCTCGACGGCGGTCGTCACCGACCCGAAGGCGGTCATCAGGATCACCGACGCGGTCGGGTGCAGCGTCTTGGTCGTCCGCAGCACGTCGAGGCCGTCGGACCCGCCCATCTTGAGATCGCTCACCACCACGTCGAAATAGCCGTCGTGCAGCCGCTCGAGCGCGGCGTTGCCGTTGGCGGCCTCGTCGACATCGTGCCCGGCGGAAGTGAGCGACAGCGCCAACCCGCGCCTGAGCGCGTCGTGATCATCGGCAACGAGAATGCGAGCCATGGGCAATTACTCCGTCTCTGTCATTACGAGGGGGACTTGAGGGCGTGAGGACTCGAGGGTCGATGGTCGGCGTTGGGGCCCGGACCGACCCGCAGCGTCACCCGGAAGCGGGTGCCGCGGCCTTCGGCGCTGAACATGTCGATGCGGCCGTCGTGTGCGTCCACGATCTTGCGGACCACCGCGAGGCCGAGGCCCGAGCCTTTCGGCTTGGTCGTGAAAAACGGGTTGAAAATCTTCTCGGCCACATCCGGCGGGATGCCGGGGCCGTTGTCGCCGATATCGACGGTCACCGTCGGCACCGGCTGGAGCCCGTCGGGCAGCAGCGCGCCTTCGTCCGCGGTCGTGGCGAGCTTCGCCATCAAGTCGATCCGGCCGCGGCCGTCGAGCGCCTGGTAGGCGTTGATCAACAGGTTGGCAAAGACCTGCGTGAGCTGGTGGTAATCGCCGCCAACCGGGGGCAGATCCGTCGGCACGCCCATGTTGATGACAATCTCGCCGCGCTGGGCCTCGCCGTCGGCCAGCGTCAGGGCGCTCCCGAGCACGTCGGCCACCGAGGTGGGAAACAACTGGACCTTGACCGGCCGCACGAACGACAGCACTTCCTGCACGATCGAATTGGCCAGCTTGGCCTCGTTGATGATCTCGGCGACCAGCGCCTGCGCGTCGGCGTTGTCGCGCGTCTTGCGCCGCAGCAGGCCCGCCATCACCTCGATGCCGGCGAGCGGGTTCTTGATCTCGTGCGCCATCACCGCCGCCATCTCGCCGACCGCCGCCAGCCGATCGCGCAGCCGCTCGCGCTCTTCCTGCTGCTCCACGAGCGTGAGGTCCTTGAAAAACAGCGCGGCGCCAACCGGCGTGCCGTCTTCCTGGCGGACCAGCGACAGGGTGTAG
This sequence comes from Acidobacteriota bacterium, assembly GCA_031429375.1. GTDB lineage: Bacteria > Acidobacteriota > Vicinamibacteria > Vicinamibacterales > UBA2999 > 12-FULL-67-14b. The sequence goes on from JANOZI010000168.1 coordinate 4,410, forward strand.
CCGATGACGATGTCGGTGGAACTGAGCCTGAGCTCCGCGCGGTTGGGCAGCGCGGCCATGCCGAACGCGCCGCCGAGCACGCGCACGATGTCGGGATGATCGCTGAGCACCTGCGCGTACGGCCGTCCGACCAGGGTGTTGGGCGGCGGCAATCTGAACAGCCGGCACGCTTCGTCATTGACCAGGACGATGACGCCGTCGCGCGTAATCGCGAGCACACCGTTCCTCATATTCCCGACCATGTGACGGAAAAACACGTCGGTGCCGGGAGACTTTTTGGCCGAGCGCCTGGGCATAAGCATCAGCTGTCGGGCGAGAACGAGCAAAGCCCGTGCCTCGTTCGAAATAAACGACTTAACGCTCTAAGTCGTTGCGATTACAGAATTTGGATTATTACCTATCCGGTGGGTGTACTAACAGAATTGTAATCGAAATGCTAAGTTCGTATGTCGGCGAAACCTTCCGACTCAGCCTGGAGCATTTCCCATTGCGCGAGCAGCTCACCGACCTCCCACATCAACGCCTGGTGCCGGGCGAGCACGGGCTTCGACTTTTCGTGGTCGCCATAGAAGTCGGGCGCGCTCATTTCCTGCTCGACGTCCTTGATCGCGCGCTCTTTGTCAGCGATGCGGGTCTCGAGCTCCGCGACGCGATCTTTCAGCGCCTTGAACGCCCGCTCACGCCGCCGCTTCTCGGCGTCGACCTTCTTGCGATCGTCGTGTGCCCGCTGCGGTTTTAGCTCAGGAGGGGGAGCACTCTTGGCACCCGTGGCACCCGTGGCACCCGTGGCACCCTTGGCACCCTTGGCACCAACCCCCTTGGCACCTTCGGCACCAATGGCACGTTTGGCACTGATCCCTTTGGCCCCCTGGCTCTTGCTCCACAGGAAGGCTTCGTAAGTCCCCGGGTACAACACGGCCTTGCCGTGTCCCACTTCAACAATTTTTGTGGCGAGTCGTTCAACAAAATAGCGATCGTGCGACACGAAGATCAACGTGCCGCCGTAATCGGCCAGCGCGTCGAGCAGCACTTCCTTCGAATCGATGTCGAGATGATTGGTCGGCTCGTCGAGCAACAGCGTGTTCGACGGCCGCAGCAGCATGCGCGCCACGGCCAGCCGCGTCCGCTCGCCGCCCGACAGCACCGCCGCCTTCTTATACACATCGTCTCCGGAAAACAGGAAGCCGCCGAGGATGTTGCGGATCGCCGGCACCATCGTGTGCGGCGATCCGGCCGACAGTGTTTCGTAGACCGTGAGCGCCGGATCGAGCCGCGTCGCTTCGTCTTGCGCGAAGTACTGCATCACCACCTGGTGGCCTTCGTTTCGCACGCCGGCATCAGGACGCTCCTCGCCCGACAGCATCCGCATCAACGTCGACTTGCCCGCGCCGTTGGGCCCGACGAGCGCGATGCGATCGCCGCGCTCGATGTGCAGGTCGACCTGGTCCAGGACGAGTTTGTCGCCGTAGGCCTTGCGAACCGCTTTCAGCTCCTGCACCATGCGGCCGCTCTTGGCCGAGGCCGGAAACTGGAAGTGGATGCGCTTGCGTTCCGGCGGCACCTCGATGCGCTCGACCTTCTCGAGCATCTTGATGCGGCTCTGCACCTGCGCCGCCTTGGTGGCCTGGTAGCGGAACCGGCTGATGAACTCCTCGACCCGCTGCACCTCCTCGTCTTGCCGCCGCTTGGCTTCGCGCAACCGTTCGAGATTGGCGTCGCGTTGTTCGAGGTACTTCGAGTAGTTGCAGTGATAGTCGGTAATCGTCCGCAGCGACAGGTCGGCGATGTGGGTGACGACGGCGTCGAGGAAGTAGCGATCGTGCGAGACGAGGATCACCGCGTGCGGGTAGTCGACGAGGTATTCCTCGAGCCAGTTGCGCGCCTCGAGATCCAGGTGATTGGTCGGCTCGTCGAGCAGCAGCAGATCCGGCTCGCTCAGCAGCAGCTTGGCGAGGGCCAGGCGCATCTGCCAGCCGCCCGACAGGTGATCGGTCAACTGCTCCTGCACCGCCGGCTCGAAGCCGAGGCCGCGCAGCACGGTCGCGACCTTGAGCTCGATTTGATAGCCGTCCGACAGCCGGAACTGATCCTGCACCTCGCTGTAGCGATGCAACAGCGCCTCATGCTCGGTCTCGGCGACGGTGGGGTCCCCGAGCCGCTCTTCGAGCGCGTGCATTTCCGCCTTCAGGTCGAGCAGCGGCTTGAGCGCTAGGCTCGCTTCGGCGACCACGGTGCGCCCGGTGTGCGCGAGGCCGTCCTGCGGCAGATACCCGAACGTCAGCGCATTGGGTTTCTGGATGGCGCCGCTGTCGGGTTCGTCGAGGCCCGACAGCATCTTGAGCAGCGTGGTCTTGCCCGCGCCGTTTGGCCCGCACAACCCGACCCGATCGCGATCGCCGACCTGCCAGGTGACATGCTCGAGCAGGGTCTTCTCGCCGAACGCCTTCGTGACGTCTTGGAGCTGGATCATCGAGGACTTGAGGGCTAAGGGCCTGGGCCCTCAAGCCCGCGCGCGTTATTCGCCGAGCGCGCGCGCGGCGGCCGCCAGAACCTGCGGCACGCGGAAGGGTTTGGTCAGATAGCCGGCGACGCCGAGGTTGACCGCCTCGATCGCGCTCGACTCGGTGGAAAAGCCCGTGATGATGATCACCGGCAGGTCCTCTTTCATGCGCTTGGCTTCGCGAATCAGCGTCAGGCCGTCCATGCCCGGCATCTTGAGGTCGGCGATCAGCAGATCGTAGTTGCCGAGGCGCAGCCGCTCGAGCGCGGCACGGCCATCCGGCGCGGTATCGACGTCATATTCCGCCAGAGCCAGGGTCTTGGCCAGCAGCTCGCGAATGCTGGACTCATCGTCCACCACGAGCACGCGGGACCGGCCGTCGCGGGGCTGAGGCTTGTCGGACGTGGCGGCCGACGGCGAGCGTTCGCTGCGGGGCCGCTGGGTATCGAGCCAGGCGTCGATGTCGCGC
>JANOZI010000169.1:0-5044 GCA_031429375.1 Acidobacteriota bacterium
GAAGGGGCGCCGCCGAAATGGGTCTGCCAGTAATCGTGTGACAGGACCACCACGGGTTCCGCGCCGGGACGCTCCACTTCGTCGGCCCGGATGAAGCGTCCCGCCGCCGGACGCAACCGCAGCGCCGCGAAAAAATTGCCGGACACCAGCTGCGCGTAGGTGCGCTCGGTCCGCCCTCCCTCACCGACGTTGAGCGGAGCCATTCGCGAGGCGACCAGCTCCTCGATCGACTGAAGCTGCGGTATGAGGTCACGGTATTCAGCCCACGACATCCCCGGGTAGGTGCCGGTATCGGCCTTGGGCTCGACGTGATAGAACCTTCCGCTATCGTCGACGCCGGGAATGGGCTTCAGCACGATCGCCTGGATCCACGAGAACACCGCGGTGTTGACGCCGATGCCCACGCCGAGCGACAGGATCACGACCGCGGCCAGCCCGGGCATGCGGGCGATCGATCGACAGGCGTCCCGGATCACTCCCATGAAAATGTGCCCTCACTATCGCCGAAGCTGGTGAGGTCGTCCAGCCCGATCGAATGCAGCAGGCTGAGCATGACATTCGAGAGCGGCGTGCCGTTCCTGGCCTTGAGGTGGACGCCGCCCTTCAACGCGCCGCCGGCGTGGCCGGCGATCAGGAAGGGCACCCGCTTGTGATTGTGCTGGTTCGGGTTGCCCATCGGCGATCCATACAGCACCGCGGTGTTGTCGAGCAGCGTGCCGTTGCCGTCCGGCGTCTCGTCGAGCCGTTTCAGCAGGTACGGCAGCATGCTGACGTGATACGCGTTGATCTTCGCAAACTCGCGGACGCGCTCGGGGTTTTCGCCGTGGTGCGAAACGATGTGGAAGGCGCCGTTCGAGCCGCTCTCGGGATAGGCCCGGTTCGATCCGTCGCGACCGAGCTTCAACGCCACCACGCGCGTGATGTCGGATTGGAACGCGAGCAACTGCAGGTCGAACATCAGCCGGACGTGCTCTGCAAATGAATCGGGCACGCCGTCGGGCGCGGCCGGCAGCTCGCGCGGATCGCCGCTGCCGTTGCGGGCTTCAACCGCCTGGATCCGGCGTTCGAGCTCACGCACGGTCTCGAGATAGTCGCTCAACCTGGCGCGATCGGCGCGGCCCAACGACTGCTCGATCCGCTTCGACGCGCGCATCACGAAGTCGAGGATGCTGCGGTCTTCCGCGCGCCGTTCGCGGCGCTCCTCTGGCGTCGCGCCGGTGCCGAACACGCCGTACATCTGATCGAACACGACGCGGGGGTTGCGGATCATCGGCAGCGGCCGGGTCGGCGACGCCCAGCTGATCGAATCGGTGTAGACGCACGAGTAGCCGTAGCCGCATCCGCCAGACTGATCGACGCTCTCGATGCAGAGCTGCAGCGACGGGATCGGCGTGTCTTGTCCGAACCGTTGCGCATAGAGCTGATCGAGCGAGATGCCGGCCTCGACATCGGCGCCGTCGGTGCGTTTCGGATACGACTGCGTGAGGTAGGCGGCGCTGGAGCGGTAGTGATCGCCGCCGATCTCGCGCGCTTCGGTCGGGTCGGCGCTGGGCACGTCGGTGTTGCTGACGATCGTCAGGTGCCGGCGAAACGGCTCGAGCGATCGCAGGCTGGTGGGCGCGAGATCGAAATCGCGGCCGGTCGCGGCCGGTGACCACAGGTTCTGCGAAAGGCCGTACGGTGAGCTGCCCGCGGCGCCGTGCACCATCTCGATGCACACCAGTCTGGTCGGAGCGTGGCCGAGCGCGCGGGCCTGCCCCGCCGACGCCCTGGCGGGGATCATCGCCTCGAGGAACGGAAGCGCGATCGTCGCTCCCATTCCCTTCATCACGGCGCGGCGCGAGAGAGGCTTCATCCCTTCTTCTTCGTCTTCAGTTTTTCGCCGGTCCACTTCACCGGACCGTTGTTGGTCATCATCTCTCCCGCCACCGTCCCATCCTCCTGCAACTTGACGGTGATCGGTTTGGCGCCCGGACCCTGGGGCACGTGTGCGCCCGCCGCGCCGGCTTCGGGCTTCACGCCCGTGAGCGTGAGCGTGTCGCCGACGAGCTCGCCTCTGAGCGGCACGTCGGTGCCCATCATCATCATCGTGGCGGTGACCATGTTGCCGTCCTGGGGTTCGATGACGAGCGCGATCTGATGGCTCATGACCTCGACGTTCCAGGTGCCTGCGAAGTCAGCCACCGTAACCGGCTTCTTGTCTTGCGCGGCGGCAATGCTGGCGGTGAGCGCGAGAAGAGCGGCGACGCGCGCGATTGTCGTGATCATGCTTAGCGACCTCCGTGAATGGCGCGGCCCAGGCTGGGGCCGAACAGGTGAATGGCGACTGCAAGAGCCAGCACTACGAAGACGGCGATGGCCAGCAGCAGCTTCGAACCGTTTGTCATGGCCCGCAGACTACCCGGAGCGGGCTGAACGGCTCGTGAAGGCTCCATTCAGCAGCGATTCAGGTTGGTTGCAGGCAGAATTGGGCGTGCGCATCCTGGTTGTCGAGGACGAAGCCGCCCTGTCGGCCCAAATAGCCGACGCGCTCGGAGAGGCCGGTTATGCCGTGGATTGCGCGGCTGATGGGGAGCGCGCAGATTTTCTGGGACGAACGGAGGGCTACGATGCGGTGGTGCTCGACCTGGGGCTGCCGAAGGTCGACGGCCTGACAATTTTGCGGAAGTGGCGCGAGTCAGGGCTGTCGATGCCGGTCTTGATCCTGACGGCGCGCGGCAGCTGGCACGAGAAGGTGCAGGGCATCGACGTTGGCGCCGACGATTACATGGCCAAGCCGTTCCAGATCGAGGAGGTGCTGGCGCGGCTGCGCGGGCTGATTCGACGAGCGACCGGGCAGGTGACTCCCGAATTGCGCTGCGGCACGCTGGTCCTGGATCCGAAGGGCGCCCGCGTGACCGTGAGTGGCGTGCCGATCAAGCTGACCAGCCACGAGTTCCGCGTGCTGTCGTACCTGATGCACCATCGCGGACGCGTGGTGTCGCAGGGCGAGCTGACCGAACACATTTACTCCCAGGGCTTCGATCGCGATTCGAACACGGTCGAGGTGTTCATCGCGCGGCTGAGGCGCAAGCTCGGGGGCTCGTTCATCGAAACCGTGCGCGGCATGGGCTATCGAATCGAGGAGCAGGCGTGAAGACAGTGCTGTCGCTGCGCGCGCGCGTGTTTCTCGGAGCGTTGTTGTGGTCGGCGGGGTTGTTCAGCCTGGCCGGGCTCGTGCTCACGCATGTCATGCTGCTGAATCCCCGCGCTCCTGGCGTCTTTCATCGCATTTTCAGCGCCTTGGTACCCGTGACGCTCTTCACGGTTGTGTCAATGATCGCCGGCTTCGTGCAGGTGCGTCGCGGCCTGTCGTCGTTCGAATCCCTGCGGGCGCGTCTGCAAGGTGTGAGAGAAGGCCGCGACAGCCGCCTCGAGGGAGAGTACCCGACGGAGATACAACCTCTGGTGAACGATCTCAACTCGTTGTTGAGCGATCGAGAAGCGCGCGTCAAGCGGGCGCTCAGCAAGGCCGGCGACCTGGCGCACGGGTTGAAGACCCCGCTCGCGGTGCTCAACCAGGAAGGCGAGCGCGCTCGCGCTACCGGGCAGGTGGAACTGGCGTCGGCGATCGCGCGGCAGGTGGAGCGCATGCGGCGACAGGTGGATTACCACCTCGCGCATGCCCGCGCGTCGGCGTCGGGCGTCACTCCGGGCACGCGCTGTCATGTGCTGACATCGGCGGATGGCCTGGTGCGGACCATGCTGACGCTGCACGCCGATCGCGGGCTGCGGATCGACGCCGACGTGTCGCACGAACATTTCGTGCGCAGCCAGCGCGAAGATCTCGACGAGATGCTCGGCAACCTGCTCGATAACGCCTGCAAGTGGGCGAGGTCGCACGTCACGATCAACTCGGTCGCCGAGGGCGGCAGCGTCGTCATGACGGTGGACGATGACGGGCCTGGGCTCGATCCGGCGTTGCATGAGGCCGTGCTGCAGCGCGGCGTGCGGGCCGATGAAGCGGCGCCCGGCTCGGGTTTGGGCCTCGCGATCGTCCGCGATTTGGCCGAGCTCTACGGCGGAACGATCTCGCTCGGACACTCGACGCTGGGCGGCGTCCGCGCGCGCCTGCAACTGCCCGCGGCGTAGAGGCGGGTCTTTAGACCCGCCTGATCATCCCAAACAGTGATTTTCTTGACCTGACCCCACAATCCCCATCGATAGACGATGGGAGTTGACAAGGCCGCCGGACGGGTGGATACTCCCGTCGATAAACGATGGGAACCGACCAATCGCCCGATCTGCTGCCCGGCACGCTCGACCTCCTGATCCTCCGCACCCTGCGCGCCGGTGCCATGCATGGCTACGGCATCGCGCAACATCTCAAGACCAGCTCAGACGAGGTGCTGCAGGTGGGCGAGAGCTCGCTCTACCCTGCCCTGCAGCGGCTGCTGCTGAACGGCTGGGTCCAGGCCGAGTGGGGCGTCTCCGACAACAACCGGCGCGCCCGCTATTACACGCTGACGGCCGCGGGAAAGAAACGGCTGACGGTTGAGGTCGATCAATTCGATCGCATGATCCTTGCGATCCACAAGGTGCTCGATGCCTAACGTGCTTCGCCGCATCTGGTACATCGCCACCGGCCGCCGGCAGGAGATGGACCTCGCCGATGAGATGGCTTTCCATCGTGAGATGAAAGCACAGGAGCTGCGCGACGCCGGCATGAGCGAAGCCGACATTGCCGCGGCCACGCAACGTGCTCTCGGCAACGACCTCGCGGAACGGCAACGGTCTCGTGATGTCTGGGTGTGGCCGTGGCTGCAGGACATCTCGCAGGACGTGCGCTTCGGCGCGCATGCTCGCGAAGGACCGGCGCTTCACCGTGGCGGCCGTCCTGGCGCTCGGCCTTGGCATCGGCGTCAACAACACCGTGTTCACGATCACCAACATGGCGTTGTTCCGTGACCTGCCATTCCCCGACGCCGATCGGTTGGTCGATCCGGTGCTGATGGACAACCGCGGCAATGGCAATGTGTCTTACGCGGACTACCTCGCCTGGTCG
>JANOZI010000170.1:0-3837 GCA_031429375.1 Acidobacteriota bacterium
CACGGGCACGAAGATCACATCGGCGGCATTCCGTACGCGCTGCCCTTCATCGACGGCCCGATCTACGGCACCCCGCTGGCGCTGGCGCTGCTCGGCAAGAAACTCGAAGAGCACGGGCTCGATCCGACGACCATCGCGATCAAGCCCCGAGACGAGATCACGATCGGGCCGTTCACGCTCGAGTTCATCCGCGTCACGCACAGCATGCCCGACTGCGTCGGCATTGCTGTTCGCACGCCGCAGGGCGTGCTGCTACATACCGGCGACTTCAAGGTCGATCAGACGCCGCTCGACGGCGAGGCCTTCGACCTGCACCGCTTCGCGCAGCTGGGCAGCGACGGCGTGCTCGCGTTGTTCTGCGACAGCACCAACATCGACCGGCGCGGCTACACCGGCTCCGAGATGGATGTCGAAGACGCGTTCGAAGAGATCTTCACCAGCACCGAGGGCAAGATCGTCGTCGCGACGTTTTCGTCGAGCCTCTACCGGCTTCAGATCCTGGTCGACCTGGCGGCGCAGTTCGAGCGCAAGGTGGCGTTTGTCGGCCGCGGCATGACCGAGAACTCAGTAATCGCGCAGCGGCTCGGCCACCTGCACATGCCGACCGGCACGGTGATCAAAGACAGCGATGTCGCGAGCTTTCCCGCGCAGGACGTGGTTTGTCTGGTGACCGGCTCGCAGGGCGAGGCCAATGCCGCGCTGTCGCGGATCGCGATCGACGATCACCGCCACGTGCGGCTGAAGGAGGGCGATCGCGTCGTGTTGTCGGCGCGGGCGATCCCCGGCAACGAAAAGGCGATCGGCCGCGTCATGAACCACGTGGCGCGCCGCAACGTCGAGATCGTGACCGAGTCCGACAAGCACGTGCACGTCTCTGGGCACGGCTCCGAGGAGGAGCTGAAGCTCGTACTCTCGCTGGTAAGGCCGCAGTACTTCGTGCCGATTCACGGCGAGTTCCGGCAGCTGGCCCGCCATGCGCGGGTCGCGAAGTTCGTCACCAAGGGACTGCCATCACCGGTGGTGGTCATCACCGCGGACGACGGCGACGTGATCCGGTTCGACCAGAGCGGCGGCCGCGTTGTCGACAAGGCGCCGATCGGTCGCATCCTGATCGATGGCACACGCGTGGGCGAGGTCGGCGACGAGGTCATCCGCGATCGGCGGCACATCTCGATCGACGGACTGGTGATGCCGGTCGTGGCGATCAACATGCAAACCGGCATCATCGAGGGGGTGCCGGAGCTGATGGCGCGCGGCTTCGTGAACGACGAGAGCACGGCGGACGTGCTTGCGGAAGGCGCGAAGGTGCTGGCCAATACGATCGACGAGTGCAGCGTGGAAGAGCGCGCCGACCCCGGGTTGATGAAAGAACGCATCCGCACCGAGCTGCGGCGGTATTTGAAGAAACGCACCGGCCGCCGCCCGATGGTGGTGCCGGTGGTGATCGAAATCTGAAGGAGACGAATTAAGGTGGCTGCATCCGGTTCTGCCCTCTCGCGTCGCGTCAGCGAGGTCGTGGGCGTCGCCCTCTTTGCGAGCGCGCTCATCTGGCTGATTGCGCTCGCCACCTACGACCCGAGCGATCCCGTGTGGTTCTTCAGCACCGGGACCCACGAGGTGCCGGCGAATTTTGCGGGTCGCGTGGGCGCGTTCCTGGGTGAGCTGTCGTTCCAGGTGATGGGCTACGCCTCGTATCTCATTCCCGCCATGATCGCGGTCCTGGGCTGGCATTACTTCTGGTGCCGGGCGATCGACGCCATCTACACGAAAGTCATCGGCGCGTTGATGCTGTGTGCGTGCGGCAGCGCCTTCCTCGGCCTGACGCTCGGCCGCGTGGACTTCGGCCCGCGCGCGTTCCGCGCCGGCGGCTACCTCGGCGAATGGGTCGGCGGGTTCATGGCCGAGTACCTCAGCCGCACCGGGTCGGTGATTGTGATTCTTGCGCTGCTGGTCGCAGCGGTGATCCTGACGACGCAGTTTTCATTCGGCCGCCTGTTTGGCGCGTTGTCCGCGGCGTTGCAAGGCGTGGCCGGCCGCGGCGTGGATGCGTTCCGGTTGTGGCGCGAGGAACGCCGCAAGGCGAGGCAGCGCCGCGAAGTGCTCGTGAAGTACGGCAAGAAAGACGCGGTTGAGGCGAAGAGCGAGAAGAAGACGGTCAAGATCGACCGGCCGGTCGAGACACCCTCTGCGCGCGAGCGAACCGCCGCCCGCGACGTCGAACCGGACGAGCCACCGATGGCGCGCACGCCGCCGGTGGTGCAAAAAAAGAGCGCCAGGACTCCGGTGTCGGCTCCGTTGCCGTTGCCGGAGCCTGAGCGCGTCGAGCGCCGTCTCGGCGCCTACACGCTGCCGCCGGTGTCGCTGCTCGATGCGCCGAAGGCCGAACGCAAGATCGACGAGCGCGAGCTGATGGATTCGGCCCGGCTGCTCGAGGAAAAGTGCCGCGAGTTCAGCGTCGAGGGCTCGGTGGTGCAGATCCATCCCGGCCCGGTGGTGACGACGTTCGAGTTCAAGCCCGACGCGGGCGTGAAGTACTCGAAGGTGACGGGCCTGTCGGACGACCTCTGCCTGGCGATGCAGGCCGAATCGGTGTTGATCGATCGTATTCCGGGCAAGGCCACCGTCGGCATCCAGATTCCCAATCCCAATCGCGAAGCGATCTCGCTGCGCGAGCTGCTTGAATCCGACGTGTACGCCCGGTCGGCGTCGAAGCTGACCTTCGCGCTCGGCAAGACCATTCACGGTGAGCCGTTCATGGCGGACCTCGCGACGATGCCGCACTTGCTGATCGCCGGCTCGACCGGCTCGGGCAAGTCGGTGGGGCTCAACGCGATTCTCACGAGCATCCTCTACCGCGCAACGCCGGACGACGTGCGGATGATCATGGTGGATCCGAAACGCCTCGAGCTCGGGATGTACGAAGACATTCCGCACCTGATGACCCCGGTGGTGGTCGAGCCGAAGAAGGCCGCCAACGCGCTGCGCTGGGCGGTGCGCGAAATGGAGGACCGCTACAAGACGCTGGCGGCGTACGGCGTAAGGAACATCGAGCAGTTCAACCGCAACGTCCGGGCGATGCTCGAGTCGGGCGAGACGCCCAAAGAGGGCGAGCCGAACCGGCCTCTGCCGTTTATCGTGGTGGTGGTCGACGAGCTCGCGGATTTGATGATGGTGGCCGGCAACGAGGTCGAAGAATCGATCTGCCGGCTGGCGCAGATGGCGCGCGCCGTCGGCATTCACTTGATCCTGGCTACGCAGCGGCCGTCGGTGGACGTAATCACCGGGCTCATCAAGGCCAACCTGCCCGCGCGCATCTCGTTCCGGGTGTCGTCGAAGATCGACTCGCGCACCATTCTCGACAGCAACGGCGCCGAACAGTTGCTGGGCAAAGGCGACATGTTGTTCCTGCCGCCCGCCTCGTCGCGGCACACGCGGCTGCACGGCCCCTACATTTCGGAGCAGGAATCGGCGCGGCTCGCCAGCTTTCTGCGCAAACAGGGCAAGCCGGTCTACGACGAGAGCATCACCGATGAAGAGACGAAGGCCGGCGCGGACATGGTCTACGAGAAGGACGAGCTCTACGACGAGGCCGCGCGCATCGTGGTGCAGACTGGGCAGGCGTCGATCTCGTACCTGCAGCGCAAGATGCGCATCGGGTTCAGCCGCGCCGCGCGGCTGGTCGACATGATGGAAGCTGAGGGGCTCGTCTCGGCGGCCACCGGCGGCAAGCCGCGCGAGGTCCTGGTCGGCCGCGAGTACTTCGAGGAGGTTGATGCGCAGCTTCGCTAGGCCGTCGCGAGTATTGCTGGCTGCCGCCCTGTGGCTATCGGTGCCGGG
>JANOZI010000171.1:0-10869 GCA_031429375.1 Acidobacteriota bacterium
ATCGCGCTCGAAGACGCACCTTCCGCCGCCGCCGATCCGGCGCACGCCGTCATGCCGGGCATGGCGATGCCAGGCTATTCGGGCAGCAACACCTGGACGTTCATCGCCGGTTACAGCGCCGCGAAGCTTGGTGATTTCGCCGCCGCCGACAAGGCCGAGGCGATCCTGCGGCAGTCGCGCGAGAAGCTCGAAAGCGGCGCCAACCCGTTCAGCGCCAGGCCCGTCGCGATCATGGAAAAGCAGGTCGCCGCGCTGGCGAAGTTCGCACGCGGGCAGCGCGACGAGGCCCTTCGCCTGGCGAAAGAGGCCATGGACGTCGAGCTGTCGATGTCCGCGCCTTCGGGACCGCCCGACCCGATCAAGCCTGCGACGGAGTTCTACGGCGAGCTGCTAATCGAAGCCGGCCGGCACGCGGAAGCTGTCGCAGCATTGGAACTTTCGCTGCAGCGGACGCCCAACCGGACGGCGTCGGTCAAGGCTATGCAACGGGCGCGCGCTTCCGGCACGGCAATGCGATAATACGGGAACCCGCAACCAGGACCCCGGACCAGGATTACTTATGAAGAAACTCGTTGTCCCGGCGCTCATGGCTTTGAGCGCTTTGTCTGTCGCCCCACACGCGTCCGCGCAACAGGCCGCCGCACCGACGTTCAACAAGGACGTCGCGCCGATTTTTTATGCGAACTGCACGAGCTGCCATCGGCCGGGCGAGATCGCGCCGATGTCGCTATTGACCTACAAGGACGCGCGTCCGTGGGCCAGGTCAATCGCCAACAAGGTGGCTGACGGCACCATGCCCCCGTGGCACGCCGATCCGGAGTACGGCAAGTTCGTGGGCGCCCGCGGTCTGACCGACGCGCAAAAGTCGACGATCGCGAAGTGGGTGAGCGCCGGCGCGCCCGAGGGATCTGATCCCGCGCCCGCTGCGCCGGCCTACAACGACGGCTGGAACATCACGCCGGACGTGGTGCTGTCGATGCAGGAGGACTATCCGATTCCGGCCACCGGCGAGGTCGCGTACCAGTATCTCGAAGTCCCCGCGAACTTCGCTGAAGACCGCTATATCTCGGACTGGGAATTTCGGCCCGGCGACCGTCGTGCCGTGCACCACATGCTGCTGTATTTGAAGGCCCCGAAGGAAGTGGCCGAGGCGCAGATGAAGCGGCAGCAGGGGATGATGCTGCAGCGGCTGTTCGGCGCACCGCCGGCGGCCGGCGCATCGTCTGCGCCGCGCCCGGTCCCGCCGTTCGAATTTGCCTGCTGCGTCGAGATCCCCGCGGGACAAAGCGGCGGACGGCCGCTGCCGCCCGAGCAACGCAAGGAGCTCGGCCCCAACTATCGCCCGCGCCCGATCGGCATGAGCCAGGGCATGGGCGGCTTCTCGCCGGGCGGATCGATTCGCCACTTCCCGGAGGGAATGGGCATGCGCATCCCGGCGGGCTATTCGCTCGTGTTCCAGATGCACTACACCACCTACGGCAAGGCGACCACGGACCGATCGAAAATCGGACTGAAGTTCACGACGACGCCGCCGAAGACCGTCCTCAACACGATGGCGCTGATCAACGCGTCGCTGTCGATTCCGCCGGGCGCCGCCGATTACACCATCGACAACGCGATGACGTTCAATCGCGAGACCGTGATTTACAGCCTGATACCCCACACGCACGTGCGCGGCACGGGCTGGCATTACGAAGCGATCTATCCGGACGGCCGCAAGGAAGTGATCCTGGCGGTGCCGAAGTACGACTTCAACTGGCAGCATGAGTACGTGTTCACCCAGCCGCTCCGCATGCCGGCCGGTTCGAAGCTCTATGCCAAAGCGTGGTACGACAATTCGGCCAAGAACAAGTCGAACCCGGATCCGACCAAGCAGGTGACGTGGGGCGATCAGACGTGGGAGGAGATGATGTACACCAGCATCACCTTCTCGTTCCCGCCCGCGGCCCCGACCTCTGCGCCGCAACCGCAGTGACCAGTACGGCAATGTCGTAGCGCGGAACGTAAAGGCGGGTCTTTGGACCCGCCTTTTCTTCAGGAGATGCCAATGCGATCCGCTATTTCCGTTCGCGCGTTCGTTGCCTTCACCACGGTCCTGGTGCTCGGCGCGGTGGAGCGGCCGTCATTCGTGTCTGCCGCGGACAATGAGGCGCCTGGCGCGTGCGGCGAGCTCGCCGCGCTGAAGCTTCCGGACGTGAAGGTGACCGAAGCCGTCGCCGTCGCGGCGGCGACGACGGGCGCCGTCCGCGTGGCGCATTGCCGCGTCAACGGCACGGTCGGCAAAGAGATCCGCTTTTCGCTGCTCCTGCCGGAAACGTGGAACCGCAAGTTCATGATGGGTGGCGGCGGCGGCTTCGTCGCCGGCATCGACAACCAGGCGCGCGCGTCGGTCAACGCCGGCTACGCCACCGTCGGCACCGACACCGGCCATCAGGGCGGCGTGACGAGCGCGTCCTGGGCGCTCAACGATCTCGAACGGCAGTTGAACTTCGGCCACCTCGCCGTGCACCGCGTTGCCGAAGTATCGAAGGCGATCATTCGCAGCCACTACGGATCGGATCAAACGCAGTCGTACTTCAACGGCTGCTCGAACGGCGGACGCCAGGCGCTGATGGAAGCGCAGCGGTATCCCGACGACTTCGACGGCATCGTCGCGGGTGCGCCGGCGTACGACTTTCTCGGCATCGGCGCGCAGTTCATCAAGGACATGCAGGCCGCGTATCCCAGTCCAGCCGGTCTCGCGACGGCGCCGTTCTCCAGCGAGACGCTGAAGAGCGTGGAGGCGCAAATCGTCGCCAAGTGCGACGCGATCGACGGCGCGAAAGACGGGCTGCTCGAGGATCCGCGATCCTGCCAGGTCGACGTCGCGTCGTTGACGGGCATCAGCGATGCACAGAAGGCGACGCTGAAAAAAATCTACGGAGAGACGAGAAACAAAGACGGCGTGATTTATCCGGGCCAGCCGGTCGGTAGCGAAGGCGACGCGCAAGGGTGGCCGGCCTGGATCGTCGGGCCCAACCCGCTGGTGGCGGCGCAGAAAGCGCCGAGCCTGCGCTACGCGTTCGGCACCGAGATGTTCAAGTACTTCATCTTCAACGACCCGGCGTGGGACTACAGCCGCTACGACTTCTCGAACTTCCGCAAGGAAACCGCGCAGGCCGGCTCGCTCCTGAATGCCACCGACCCGAACCTCGACGCCTTCAAGGCCAGGGGTCACAAGCTCGTGATCTGGCACGGCTGGTCGGATCCGGCGCTGACCGCGCTCGGCAGCATCAAGTATTACGAGCAGGTGCAGGCGCGCGATCCGAACGTGCGTGACTACGCGCGGATGTTCATGATGCCCGGCGTGCTGCACTGCGCCGGCGGTCCCGGCCCGGATACCGCCGACTGGGCGGCGGTGATCGACGACTGGGTGGTGAAGGGCCAGGCGCCCGATCGGGTGATCGCGCGAAAAGTGGCGGCCGCAGCCGCGGTGTCGCGCACGCGCCCGCTGTGCGTCTACCCGCAGCGAGCGGTCTACAACGGCACCGGCAGCCTGGACGACGAGAAGAGCTTTACCTGCGGGAAGTAGGGTGCCCCTTCATGGGGCGCCGTTATTGCGGCCAGCCGCTCTGTGGCAGTCCCTTGAACACCCGCAGCGCGGTCTTGTAATAGACCTTCTTCAGCACGTCGTCTGGCAGCGCGATGCCGTAGAGCTTCCAGAACGCGTGGTAGTCGCGGTAGTAGTCGAAGTACTCGTCAGCGGTCTCGAAGACGCGCCAGTAGTACGGATACTCTTCGGGCTGGAACGAGTCCTTCCCGAACATGATCCGATCCTGGTACTTCACGAAGAAATCGTGCGCCGCGCGCGGCTGGCGCCCGAGGTCGTAGAGAATGGCGCCGGCTTCGATCGTAACGTTGGGAAAATCATCGAGCATCTCCGCGGCGCGGCCGAGGTCGTTGGCGTGCCAGCCGAAATGCGCGGCGACAAAACGCGTCTTCGGGTGTTTGCGGAAGACGTTATTGCGCTCGGTCATCAATTGTTCGAACGTGACCTGGCCCGGCTGGTTGTTGCGCCGGTCCGTAAACAACGACAGCTCGAGCCACCGCTCGTTCTTGAAGTCCTGCGGCTGAAAGAATTCCTGCGGCTCGGCGGTGTGAATGAATGCCGGCACATCGAGCCGCGCAAACGCCGCCCACAGCGGATCCAGTTCCGGGTCGTCGACCTTGAGACGCGAGCCGTCAGGCTTGGTGGTCCTCAGGCCGAATTGCTTGCCCACTTCGCCGACGCCGATCGCGCCGGCCTTGAGATCCGCCTCGAGCTGCTGCGCCGCCTTCTCGCCCCAGCCGGGGCCGACGTTGCGGAAGTCGACGCCGGCGAGCACGCGGAAGCGGTCTTTGTGCGGCGAGGCATTGAGCGCCGCCATCGTGCTGGTCAGCCGTTGGCCGGACACGTTCTCGGCGACGAGCATGATCCGCAAGTTGAGCGAATCCATCACCGAGACGATGCGATTGATGGATTCGGCGGTGGTCAGCGATCCGGGATGGCCATGAACGTCGACCGAGGGGTACTTCGACCTGGGGACCAGGTGTTCGGCGGTCACCAGCGTGGAGCGGGGCCGGTAGTCGAGGATGCTGGGCGGCGTCTCACTGGGCGCCTGGCAGCTGCCCGGCCTGACCTCGGTGGTGCCGTTCGGGCATTCCTGCCCGGGCGCGAGCCGCGTGCCGCCGCGCATGCCCTGCGCCGCGAGGACCGCGGTGAGGACCGCCGGCGCCAGCAAGAGAACGATCAACCTGGATTTGTTCATGGAGTGTCTTCCCACAATCTCACAGTTGAGACGTTAAGCCTACAGACGGCCTGCCGCATGGATTCAACCTGGAATCACGGCTGGTCCGGGCGGCGAAGAAGGACGATCCGGTTCGAGTTCGTTCCCTTTGAGTTGTTGGTGACGCCCCAGCAGTTTGCTGTCTTGGTGAAAGTCTGAGAGTTGATGAGGATCAGATCTGCAGAAAAACCAGCCGCTGCGGCCGCCGGTATGACGGTTTCTTCGAGTCTGATCTTGCCACCACGAACCTCGCCGACTTCAAAAGCAACATGACCGCCGGGTCTGAGCACCCTGAATAGTTCAAGGAATACCTCAGCCATCGCGGTTCGCCAATCTTCCAGGCGTTTCGCTATTGTGATCGTTACGGAATTGGGGTCGATGTTGCAGAACCAGCCTCGCAACCAGTTATCACCGGCGTAGTCCACAACGTCGAGAAATGGCGGAGACGTTACGACCAGATCAACGGCCCTCTCTGGCAAGGCCGGCGTCCAGGCTGCCCTTCCTGTCAGGATGACCGCATCGTCCGCATAAGCGGCCAGCTGCCGCCGGGTCGCAGTGTCGCAGTCCGCTAACAGAGAGGCAGTCTTCTTTGCGATGATTCGCTTCACGTCGCGGCGTGATGGTACCTGCTGACGCTTCGCGTTAATCTTCCGCTGTCCATCGACGGAAACGGCTTGGTTCGGCGGCAGCGTGTAGACCGAGAAGAACCCCGCCGAATGCCCGGTAAGGCGGTTGACGGCCACCATGCGAATCCACCGATCAATGGAGTCTAACGTGCCGGACGCCTCTCGCTCTAGAAGATAGGCCCTCAGCGCGCAGATCTCCTTGAGCGTTTCCGGGTGATAAAACACTAACAGGTCCTCACGAATATCGAGCGGACCAGACAGGTCGAGCTCCTTCAATCGACTCTCGACCTGTGCCATTGTTGGCGGCTGCAGTCTCGCTGACACCAGCACTGCGCTCAATGGATTCACGTCACACCCAGCCGATCGACGACCGAGTAGGGCGGCTTCGAGGACCGTCGTGCCCCGCCCCATGAACGGGTCATAAACGCGGTCACCGGGATAGGTGAGTCGCTCTATAAAGAATCGCGGCAGTTGGGGCTTGAAGCATGCGCGGTATGAGATCTCGTGCAGGCGGTGCGCTGCCCGCTGACGGTTCGTCCAAAACTCGTTTGTAAACGTCGGCACGTCGAGCCGCGTCGCCCCATCAATCACAGCTGTGGTGCTCGAGAGTTCAGTGCGTCTTCCGTTGTATGTGAATGACTCCAGCTCTTCGGCAATGGAGCCCGCGACGACGTGATGCCGAGCCACCGGCGTATCAAAGAAACCGAGCTGATTACTCATTCGCTATGCCTCGCGACTGTAGCCGAAAGGCGACTCCGCGCAAAGGAATTCGCGGTGTGGCGGTGCGAAGCATCTTGACATGTACTATAATACTAGTACAATAGAACGCAACATGGGTGGGCTCCTGACCCTCGATCATCGGCACCCGACGCCGCTCTACGCGCAGATCGAGCGCGGCATCCGCGCCGCCATCGCCAACGGGCGGTTGGCGCCCGGGGATCAGCTGCCCACCGTGCGGGAGCTGGCGGTGGATCTCAAGGTCAACGCCAATACCATCGCGCGCGTCTATCTCGAGCTCGAGCGGGCCGGCGTGCTGCAGACCCGCCGCGGTGTGGGCACCTTCGTGGCGAGCGCCCCGGCGGCGCCGCAGCCCAGGCGCGGCCAGCGCGACCCGGAGCTGCGCGCCCTCGTGCAGCGCTGCCTGGACGAAGCGTCGGCGCGGGGCTTTTCGGCCGACGACGTGCTGAAGCAATTGAAGCAATCGATAGTCAAACAGGGAGGCTAGCGTGGCGACTTCACTAGGTTTACGGCGTGATGGGCGTGACGATCGTGATTCGGCCGGCAGTCCGGTGAACGTGATTGCGTTCTTCATGTTCGCGGTGCCGGCGTTTGCCGGCGGGCTGGCCGCGTTGCTGAGCGGAAATCCCTACTGGGCGGTGCTCGGCGTGATCGCCGGGTACGTGCTCGGCCAGGCGCCCAAGGTGGCGGCGCAGTGGGAGCGCGCCATTCTGTTCAGGCTCGGCCGCTACGCCGGTATGCGCGGCCCGGGTCTGTTCTGGATCATTCCGTTCGTCGAAACCATTCCAGCCTGGATCGATCAACGCGTCGTCACCACCGGATTTGCCGCCGAGCAGACGCTGACCGCCGACACCGTGCCGGTCAATGTCGACGCCGTGCTGTTCTGGATGGTGCACGACCCCGAGAAGGCCGCGCTCGAGGTGCAGAGCTATCGCAACGCGGTGAGCTGGGCGGCGCAAACCGCGCTGCGCGACATCATCGGCCGCACCTCGCTGTCGGACCTGCTCAGAGGACGCGAGCAGATCGAGGAAGAATTGCAGCGCATCATCGACGCGCGAACCAACCCGTGGGGCGCCACCGTGCAATCGGTCGACATGCGCGACATCGTCATTCCGGCGTCGCTGCAGGACGCCATGTCGCGCGAAGCGCAGGCGACGCGCGAGAAGCAGGCGCGCGTCATCCTGAGCCAGGCCGAAGTGGAAATCGCCCGGAGCTTCGAGACCGCGTCGTTGTCGTATCAGCACAACCCGGTCGCCCTGCAATTGCGGGCGATGAACATGCTGTACGAAGGATTGAAGGAACGGGGCGGCCTGATGGTCGTGCCGAGCTCCGCCGTGGAATCGCTGGGCATGGGCGGAATGATGGGAGCTGCGGCGCTCGCGCAGCAGCGTCCCGGCGCCGCCGCGCCCGCCGCCGGCGATCCGGATCGTCGTTGACCAACTTGACCAACGTTGGTGGACGACGGTAAGGTGTCGGAATGGGGAAGGTGCTGAATCTCTACGAGGCAAAGACGCAGCTGTCGGCGCTGGTCGAGGAAGCGGCGGCGGGGGCGGAGATCATCATTGCCAAGGCCGGGCGTCCTCTGGCCAAGCTCGTGGCTTTTCGGAACGCGGCTCGGCGCAAGCCCGGGCGGGCGAAGGGCCAGGTCTGGATTCGCGCGGATTTTGACGCGCCCCTGCCGGCCGACCTGCAGGCGGCATTCGAGGGCGAGGGCGATTGAGGCTGCTGATTGATACGCACGTGGCCTTGTGGTGGCAGACCGACGATCGCCGGTTGGGCCGCGAGGCGCGCCGTGCCATCGCCACGGCAGACATCGTCTGGCTCAGCGCCGCCTCCGGCTGGGAGGCGTCGATCAAGGTGGCACGCGGCCGGCTCCGGCTCGACGAGAACTTCCGCATTCTCGTGGCCGCCGACGGATTCACCGAGCTGCCCGTCTCGCTGGCCCATACGGAACGGCTGATGGCCCTGCCGCCGCATCACGCCGATCCGTTCGATCGAATGCTGGTCGCCCAGGCGCTGGTCGAGCGCGCCACGATCGTCACGCACGACCGCGCCATCGAACCCTACGGCGCCCCGGTGATCTGGACGTGACTATCGCCTAACGCGCGCCGCATGGGGCGCCGTACCCGTGCCAGCGCGCCGCACACGACGGGCGCATCAGCCGCGGGCGATCAGGCGATCTCGCAATTGATACCGCTGAATCTTGCCGGTCGCGGTCTTCGGCAGCTCCGCAACGAATTCGACCCAGCGCGGCCGCTTGTAGTCGGCAAGCTTCTGCCGCACAAAGGCCTGTAGCGCCGCGGCGAGGTCGTCGTCGCCGCTGACCCCGGCGCGAAGCACGACACACGCGTGTGGCTTGACCAGGCCGTCGTGATCTTCACGCGCGATCACGGCGCACTCCTGCACGCTCGCGTGCTCGATCAGGACGTGCTCCACTTCGGTCGGGCTGACCCAGAGCCCGCCGACCTTCAGCATGTCGTCCGATCGGCCGCCATGCCAGAAATAGCCGTCCTGATCCTGGGAATACGTGTCGCCGGTGCGGATCCACTCACCGTTGATCGTCGCCTTCGTCTTCTCGTGCTGGTTCCAGTAGCACGCGCAGATTGAGTCGCCCTTGATATAGAGGTGGCCGACCTCGCCGCGTACGACCGGCTGCCCCTCGTCATCGAGGATGCGCGCCTCGTATCCGGGAACCGTGACGCCGCTCGCGCCCGGCCGGATCGCGCCCGGGCGGTTGGCGATGAACATGTGCAGCGTTTCGGTGGATCCAATCCCGTCGATGATGTCGACGCCAAAGCGTTCCTTGAACCGCTCGAACAGCGCAGCCGGCAGCGATTCGCCCGCCGAGACGGCAAGGCGGACCGACGACAAGTCGAAGTCGGGGTCCCCTGGGCGCGCGCTTGCCCTGAGCGAGGCCGAGCGTTTTCGCTCAGCCGAGTCGAATGGGTGTGCAAGCATCATGGCGTAACCGGTCGGAACCGAGAAGAACAGCGTGGGGCGATGCGTCTCGATCGTTGCGTAGACGTTGGCCGGCAGCGGCGGACCGGGAAAGAGAATCGACGTCGCGCCGACGGCCAGCGGGAAGTACATCGCGTTGCCGATGCCGTAGGCGAAAAACAGCTTCGGCACGCTATAGCAGCGGTCGTCCTCGCGAATGCCGAGCACGCCCTTTGCAAACGATTCCGCGCACACCACCATGTCGTGGTGCAGGTGTACGCAGGCTTTCGGCGCGCCGGTGCTACCCGAGGAATACAGCCAGAACGCGGCCTCGTCCTTGCTGGTTGGCGCGGCCACAAGCTCCGCTGAGCCTTTCGCCGCCAACAGGTAGAGCGGAACTTTAGTTCCGCTGTTCACGCTGCCGGAGCCCTCGTCGCCGGACACGACCACGTGCTCCAGGTAAGGCAATTCCGATCTGGGAATTCGCTCGAATTCGGGCAACAGTGCCGCGCTGATGATCAGCACGCGCGCACGCGAATCGTTGAAGACGTATTGGTATTCGGCGGTCTTCCACAGCGTATTGATCGGAACCGGCACCGCGCCGGTCTTGATCGCTCCGAAGAAGCTGCTCGTGAAGTCGGGTGTGTCGAGCAGCAGCAAGGCGACCCGCTCTTCCCGCCGAACGCCGAGCTGGTCTCGCAGCGCGCTGCCGGTGCGGTTGACGCGCTCCAGCAGCTGCTGAAACGTCACGCGCTCCTGTCCGCACTCGATCGCGACCTTCGCGCCGCGGCCTTCACCGGTGTGGCGATCGACAAAATGCGTCGCGGCGTTGAATACCTCGGGGAGGGTCACCGCACCGCACCTGCCGACCGCAGCTGGTCGATCTCGTTGTCACTGAACCCGACGCTGTAAAGCACTTCATCGGTGTGCTCGCCCAGCATCGGACCCCGGCGGGCCGGGTTGAGCGGCGCCTCCGACATTTTGATCGGCGTGCCGAGCGTCTTCAGCGGACCCAGTGCCGGATGGTCGACCTCGACCGTCATCTCGCGGGCCAGGGCTTGCGGCGTCGTCAGCGCTTCGTCGTAGGTGAGGATCGGCCCGCACGGCACCCCTGCGCGATCCAGCAGCTCGAGCCACACCGCGCGCGGCCTGGTCGAGGTGACCGCGTCGATCAGCGCGGCGAGCTCCGACCGGTTCTGGACGCGGGCGTGATCGGTGGAAAATCTCGGATCGCCTGTCCATTCGCCGTGACCGATCAGGTCCGCGAGCTTCGCAAAGTTGCGCGCGTTGGCCGCGCCGATGGTGATGTATCCGTCCGAGCAACGGAAGGCTTGGTACGGTGCGGTCATGCGATGCGCCGATCCGAGCGGGCCGGGCACCCGGCCCGTGGTGAAGTAGTCGGTCACTTCCCACACCGACAACGCGAGTCCGGCATCGGCGAGCGAGGTGTCGATGTGCTGGCCGCGCCCGGATGCCGAGCGGTGATGCAGCGCGCCGAGAATGCCGATCGTGGCAAACAACCCGGCGCCGAGATCGGTCAGCGGGACGCCGGCCTTCACCGGCGGACCGCCCGGATCGCCGGTCACCGACATGATGCCGCAGACGCCCTGCGCGATCAGGTCGAAGCCGCCCTTCGTGGCCCATGGGCCGGTTTGCCCGTAGCCTGAAATCGAGGCGTAAATGAGTCGCGGGTTCTCGGCCGACAGCGTGGCGTAGTCAAGGCCCAGGCGCGCCATCACGCCCGGCCGGTAGTTTTCGATCAG
>JANOZI010000172.1:0-2507 GCA_031429375.1 Acidobacteriota bacterium
GACCCCGGACCTGCGACGGCGGTCCAATTGCCCAGGACCGACTTGCCGTCGATATCGAGGGCATTGCCGGTGCGGACGCTGATCGCCGCGCTGGTGCCGGCCGGCGTGCGCGCCTTCCACTGAATGCTGTTCCAGTTGACGACGCTAGTGGCGTCGAAGGCACGCGAGACGAAGGTGCCCGGCGTTGCCATCGGCGACAGGCGCATCCAGTCGACGAACACGATGCCGCCGAAGGGGTTGAAGTCGCTGGCCGCAACCGGGCGCATCGGGCCCGCGAGCGTCACGGCGTGACTGACCGCCAGCGCGCCGTCGATGTAGTAATCGATGCTCGTCGGCTTCCAATCGATGCGATAGCGATGGAACTCCCCGAGCGGGCCCGTCCCAATCGGCGTGTCGATGGCGCCGTTGCCGGTGTTAGTACGGGCGAAGAGCAGTCCGCCGTCCAACGTACTGAAGATGGCCCAGGGCTCGGACGCCGATCCGAATGTCACGGCAAAGCCGGCGTGCTGGAACGAGTCGCCCGAGAAGTTGGCGGAGAACTCGAGCGAGTGCGGCGCGGTGTAGATCGCCGACGGCGTGGCCGTCGTCGTTTCCGGCAGACAGGCGCCGTTGAGGTCGGTCGCGCACGTCGCGACGCGCGCGCCGTCGACCAGCAGGACGCCGTCGACGATCGTCGAGTAGCCGGCGGTGCTCCAGGGCGTTTCGATCCAGCCGCTCGGCAGCGTCGGCCCGTTGAACTCGGCGCCGGCTGCCGGTGCCAGGATCACCTCGCCGTCCGCGGTCTGCGAGACGTAGGTGGCGATCGTGGTGCCGGCGGCGAAGTCGGTCGAGGCCGTGTCGCGCAGCGTCGGACCCGGCACCGTGAAGCTTGGCGCCGCCACCGTGGTGGTGTTGCCGGAGTGATCGACCGCGGTGACGAGGAAGTAGTAGGTCGTATTCGCCTGCAGGCCCGCCAGTGACGCGGCGTGCTGGGCGACGAAACTGGCCTGTGTCGCGGTCAACGTGCCGGGCGGCAAACTATCGAGCGTGGCCGTGAGGATCGCCGGGTTGGTGCCGTAATCGATCCGCGTCGAGGTCTGCTCGTTGGTCGTCCACGACACGGTCGCCCGCGCGCTGTCGATCGCGGTCGCCTTAATCGCCGAGATCACCGGTGGCGTCACATCGTCGAGGCTTTGGGCAAACACGACGTCGACCCAATAGTTATTGGCGTTGAACGTCTGGGTGGGGAACGCCACGCCGCCGGGGCTGTAGACGCCGTTGCCGGCGCTGCTGGCGGAGGTCGGCGCGTGCAGGGGCGGCGCATCGCGGGTCGTCGTGAAATACGCCGGGTCGAAGGCGTAGCCGCCGTTGGGCGTGTGATACGACGCGACGTAGGTGGTGTTGGCCGTGATCGCCACCGCCGTCCCGAAGTTCACTTGCTGCCACCCGGTGGCGCTCTCGTTGGTGAAGGTCGCGGTCGCCATGAGGGTGCCCGCAGCAGTCCACAAGTTGCCGATGTGCGTGCCGGTGTTCGCGGGTCCCTTGTAGAACCGGAGGCCGGTGATGAAGCCGTTGATGTCGCTCTGGAACTTGACGCCGAGCTCGTACTCGCCACCGTCGCTCGCGCTCGGGTTGGCGGGAATCGCCGACGGCTTCCACAGGCTGGTGCACGGGCACTCGCCGAGGATCACCGATACGGTGATGCCAGGCCCCGCCGCCTCCATGTTGCCGCTGTCGTCAACCGCGCGGGCGCGGATGTTCGCGGTGCCGACGGACCCTGGCGTCCAGTCAATCGACCACAACGACGTGCCGGTCGCCTTCTTCCAGGTGGTGCCGCCGTCCACCGACACTTCCACGCCGGCGACGGTGCCGCCGCCCAGGTCGGTCGCGGTGCCGCTGATGGTGGAGCGGTTGCCACTCTCAACCGTGCCGCCGGCGGTGGGGAAGGTGATGGTCGCAGTCGGCGCGAATATATCGGATGAGGGTGCGGTCGTGAGCAATGCCCGGGTGGGGTCCGCGCCGACTTGCAGGCTCGACGGCTGCGCGCCCATGTCGGCGAGCAGGTTCACCGTGGCCTGCTGCATGGCCTGATCGGGCGGGTGCGTGGCGGGGGAGCCGCCGTCATGTTCGCCGTCGAGGCCCCATGACCACTGCACCGTGCTGGCGCCGAAGACGAGTGCGCCGCTGTTGTGGCGGTAGAGCGTCAAGCTGTGCGTCGCCGGTCCGAAACCGACCTGCGAGCCAAAGTCGATGATCTTCTCCACGTTGAGCATCGTCGTCGACGACATCCGCACCAGGCCGGCGGGCTGGAAGCCGTTTTCGACGGCTTCGCCCCATTCGTAGCCCAGGGTCGCCACTCCCAGCGCGGCGGTGGCACTGCCCGTGAGATTCGCCACGCGCGTGTTGCGCCACACGCGCAACGCCGCCATGGAGGCGGGCACGGAGATCGAGGTGGTCCCCGAGTTGACGGTCCAGAGCGAGCCGATCAAGGCGTTTTCCGGACGGCCGCCGTCGCTCGGCGGACCGAA
>JANOZI010000173.1:0-2271 GCA_031429375.1 Acidobacteriota bacterium
GCATGGTATTCGCCTCCGTCATCGTCGCTCTTGCGCTTCAAGCGCAGCCGTCACAACCCGCCGCGCCGCCCAAGCCGTTTGACTGCAGCGCTCCGCAGCACCGCCAGTTCGATTTCTGGATCGGAACGTGGGACGTTGTGCCCGCGGCGCCGGTGGCGCCCGCGCCACCCGGACGGCAGCCCGCGAGCAATGTGGTTGAACGCACCCATAACGGGTGTGTGGTGATGGAAAACTGGGACGACCGGGTTGGCGGCACGGGACAAAGCTTCAACATCTACGATCGCGTCAGCCAGCGATGGCACCAGACATGGGTGGACTCCACTGGCGGCCTGCATGAATATTGGGGCGAACTGAAAGACGGCAACATGGTATTCATGGGCCAGGTGCCGCTGCCTCCGGCATCGCGTTTTCAGGGACGCCGGACGATTCGGCTGTCGTTCATCCCGATGGCGGCCGACAAGGTCCGCCAGTTTTCCGAGTCGCTGAATGCGGATGGGACGTGGAGCGTCAACTACGATCTGATCTACACCCGCCGCGCCAGGACGAGGTGATCGTCACCGCCGGCAGCCCGCGCAGCCACGTCGA
Organism: Acidobacteriota bacterium; assembly: GCA_031429375.1. GTDB lineage: Bacteria > Acidobacteriota > Vicinamibacteria > Vicinamibacterales > UBA2999 > 12-FULL-67-14b. The sequence goes on from JANOZI010000173.1 coordinate 586, forward strand.
CGTGGTGGTCTTCGCGTCGTCGCTGGTGCGCGTCGGCCGCTGGCGCTGTCCGGCCGAGCATCCGACGTTCGTCGATTCCGGGCCGTCGTCCGATGCCTTGTTCGTCTTTCCACGCGACAGCGTCTGGATCGAGCACGACGGCCGGCCGCCCTTCGTCGCCGACGCCAACACCGTCACCTATTACAACAAAGGCCAATGCTATCGCCGCCGGCGGTTGAGCGCGCGTGGCGATCATTGCGAATGGTTTGCGGTGGCGCCGGAGGCGATCGCCGAGACGCTGTCGGCACATGAACCGGCGGCGATCGATCGCCCGGATGTCCCGTTTCCATTCACGCGCGGTCCCAGCGATTCTGACAGTTACCTGCGGCAGCGGCTGGTCTTCCATCATGTCTGCCAGGAAGCCAATCCTGATCGGCTCTTCGTGGAAGAAGCCGTGTTGTCGGTGCTGGCCGCTGTGACGCGCCTGGCCTACGCGCACGAGGGCGCGATGCCGGCGCCGCGATCTCGACCGCGCCGCGATGTCGACGTGATCGAAGCCGCCCGCGACGTCATCGCCCGCCGATTCACGGAGAACCTGTCGTTGTCGGACATCGCGCGGGCGGTTGGGGCGTCGGTGTTTCACCTGGCGCGGTTGTTCAAGCTCCGCACCGGATTCTCGCTGCACGCCTATCGCAACCAGCTGCGGCTGCGGGCCGCGCTCGAGCAACTCCACGATCTCGACACGGACCTCACCGGGATCGCGCTGGATCTCGGCTTCTCCAGCCACAGCCACTTTACGGAAACCTTCCGCCGCTCTTTCGGCACAACACCTTCGGCGGTGCGTTCGATTCCCGGATGACACATGTCGAAGACGACTACCGGGCGTCGAACACGGTGCCTGGCCGGGCGGGCGCTGCAGCTACTATCGGACGAGTGATGGCAAAGTATCTCGTTACCGCGGTCTTCGCCCTCGTGCTGTGCGCTCCGCCGGCCGCAGCCGCCACGCTGCCCGCCGGCTTCACCGAAACCCTCGTGACCGGCGGCTTGACCAACCCGACCGCGATGACGTTCGCGCCGGACGGCCGGCTCTTCGTCTGCCAGCAGGGCGGCCAGTTGCGCGTGATCCAGAACGGCGCGCTGCTGCCGACACCCTTCGTGTCGCTGACCGTGGACTCGCAGGGCGAACGCGGGCTGCTTGGCGTGGCCATCGACCCGAACTTCGCCGTCAACCAGTACGTCTACGTCTATTACACGGCGACGATACCGGCGGTTCACAACCGCATCAGCCGCTTCACGGCGAACGGCAGTGTCGCGGCCGGCCCCGAAGTAGTGCTGCTCGACCTGCACAACCTGAGCGCGACCAACCACAACGGCGGGGGCATCCATTTCGCCCTCGATGGCACGCTGATCGCGGGCGTCGGCGAGAATGCGGTCAGCTCGAACTCGCAGACCCTCACCAACCTCTTCGGTAAGATGCTCCGGATAAATGCCAACGGCACCATTCCGACCGACAATCCGTTCTTCAACGTGGCCGGTGCCAGGCAAGAGATCTGGGCGCTCGGCCTGCGCAATCCCTACACCTTTGCGATTCAACCAGGCACCGGACGGATGTTCATCAACGATGTCGGCCAGTCCGCGTTCGAGGAGGTCAACGACGGCATCGCCGGATCGAACTACGGGTGGCCGACCGTGGAGGGACCAAGCAGC
>JANOZI010000174.1:0-2030 GCA_031429375.1 Acidobacteriota bacterium
GCGATCACCGGAGACGTGGTCGAGTTGGTGGCCGCATCGGCCGACCGGACGCGATAGTAATAGGTCGTGCCTGCCTGCAGGTTCGACAGCGCTAGCGAATGTGAGGCGACCGCCGCCGTGTTGAAGGCCGACAGCGTCAGCGTGTCCGGCGCCGTGCCGTAATCGACGCGCGAATCGGAGAGCTCGTTCGTCGTCCACTGCACCGTGGCGGTCGTGGTTGAAGGCGTGGCGGACACCGCGCTGACGACCGGCGGAATCACGTCGACGCCGTAGCTGGCCTGGTAGCTCCCGCTCTGGGCCGCGAAGACCGCGTACGACACGCCCTTGATCGTTTGAATGGTAAACGGCACGGGCGCGCCGCTGAGAGTGAGCCCTTGGATCTGTGCGCCGTTGGCCGTCGCCGGCACCAGCGTGTACAGACCGGTCGCGTTGGTTCCGACCGCGATCTGGAAGCCGAGCAGGTTGCCGCTCCAGGTAATCGAGCTAAACGACGAACCGTTGCGGCCGTCGAGCCAATCGAGCATCTGCTTGGCCGCGATCACCGGCACCCCGCGGGCCTGCGCCGACGCGATGATCGCGTCGGATCCGGTCTGGCCCTCGGACGGGTTGAAATCGGTGTGCATGTTCGCCGTGAAGGCGCCGTAATAGCCTTCGGCGCCGAGCGCGCGGTTGAAGAGCGTGTCGGCGTGGAACGAGTACGACATGGCCGATTCGTCGGTCAGCTGCGACGCGGCTTGATAGACGTCGATCATCGATCCGGTGGAGCTGGCAAAACGCATCGGCATGCCCGAGCCGGTGAACATCCCGGGGCGATCGAGCACCCACTGGCCCGGCCAGTAGTAGTAGTTGGTGTCGAAGCGAATGCCGTTCGCGAGCGCGGTCGTCGCCTGGCTGGTGTAATCGCTCCAGGCAATGCAGTGCGTCCGGTTGGTGGCCGGCGGCGGCACCGTCGGGAACGCGGTGGCAAACTGCGTGAGCTGCGTGCTGTAGTACGTCTGCAGCGTCGCGGCCGTGTAGTCGGCGCATTGCGTGTTGACGTGCAACGCGAGCTCGAAACCCTGCGCGACGTAGTTGCTGACCTGCGAGGGCGCGATCGGCGTGTTCGGGAACAGGTACGAGGTGCCGCGGATGCAGGTCCAATCGCCGACCGAACAGCCCGGCGTGCTGAGCGACATGTACTGATCGAACCGGCCGGCCGTGCCGCCGTTGGCGTGATCGTCGCCGGTCATGATGACCACGGCTTTCAACATGCGCGGGAAATACCAGAATCGCGGCAGCGGCCGCTTCACGCTGTTGATGTGCAGCATGATGTTCCAGAGCAGGCGTTGCTGCTCGTCGGCCTGCGGGATGGCGATCTTGCTGAAGTCCACCCAGTCGGGTTGCACATCGCCCACCTTGGGGCCGAAGAACAGGTCGTCGCTGCGGATCGGGGTCAGTCCGTCCCGCTCCTGGCCCGACCACGCCGGGTTGCCCTGACGCGTATAGACCACGGACCGCGCCAGGTCGTAGGCGAAGGCTACGGCGCGTCCCGTGCCAACCGTCTGCATCGTGATCGCCGGATTCGTGGTGGCGGCGTTCGCGGTTGAATACAACGTCGCGATCGAGGTGGCGCCGTTCAGCGTGTAGCGGTCGGCGGTGCCATGGAACTGCATCGTCTGATTGACGATGCCGGTCCCCGGCGCCGTCGTGGTGTTGACCAGGACATACGCGTTGGCCAAGGTCGCCGCCGCATCGGTCAGGCCCATCAAGTCGGCGAGCTGCTTGTCCGGCCGCATCGCCACCAGGTTGCCGCCCTGGGTGACCCAGGTCGTGAACATCGAGACCTGGGCCGCAGTGAGCGGCATCTCGCCGAGAATCACGAGGTCGTAGCCGCCCAGCGTGCCGGCGGTGACGGTGGCGAGGTCGGCGACCGCAAAGGCGTTGAGACCCTCGGTGCGCAGAATTTCGGCCAGGTAGGTCGAGAACGGATTGGCCACCGAGGTGACGACCAGCACCGGTCCGCCCGGCCCCTGAGTGGGCGGCGGTGGCGG
>JANOZI010000175.1:0-2998 GCA_031429375.1 Acidobacteriota bacterium
AACTCTGAACTCTAAACTCTAAAAGGCGCCCACGTTCAGTCCAACCGTGAAGCTGCGGCCGCGGGCCGGCGCAAACTGGAAGTGCTCGCGATAGTACGCATCGGTGAGGTTTTCGACCGCAAACGTCAACCCGGCTCGATCACGCCCGCGCGACAGGGTCACTCCCCAGGCGGCGCGGTGGACGGTGAAGCCCCGGAGCGACAGGAGGTCCTGCGCGATCAGAAACGGCGAATCGAGCAGCGTTTCGGCGACCCGCTTGACATCGGTCTGGGCCCGCACCCCATATTCCGCCCACCATCGCCCGCTCGCGTGTGCGAAGCGCGCCGACACCAGCAGCTTCGCCGGCGTGATGTTGTCGAACGGTGTGCCGTCCAACGAGCGCTGATCGAGTGGGTTGGTGCCCGCCGTAATCGTGCCGCGGGTGAATGCGCCGGCCCCCGACAGGGTCAACACGCCCTGGTGGAACACGATGGGGGCATTCGCATTCAGCTCGATGCCCGTGATCCGGACGTCGGCGTAGTTGGTGGCCTGGGCCAACGCACCCGAGGGGTTGGTCGCGACGACCAGATCCTGCGCGATGAAGTTCTGGTATTGATTCAGGAAGTAGTACGCGCCTCCCGTGACGCGGCCGGCCCCGAACTTGAAGCCGGCGTCGAAGTTGTTGCCGGTTTCCGGTTCCACCCTCACGTTGGGCACCAGGCTCCCCGTTGTAGCCGGGCCGGCATACAACATCTCTTCGAGGTTGGGATGGCGATAGCTGCGGCCCAACCGGACGAACGGGTTGACGCGGCCGTCGGGGTTGGCGACGATGCCGACGTCGCCGGTGAGCGCGTTGCGCGAATAGGTCGCGCCATTCGGATCGGGCAGCGTCGCCGGATCGATCGCGGGACGCGCGCCGGCAATGACCGGGGCCACGTCGTAGCCCGCGGTCGGCTCCGTCACCACCTTGTAGAAGTCGCCGCGCAGGCCGGCGATCACCGACAGCGCGGGGCGCGCGCGCCACTCGTCCTGCACGAACACCGCGATGTCGCGCAGGCTCGCGTCCGGCACCCGCACCGGGTGCGCGATCGACGGCGGTCCGAGCGCCACCGGCGACGGCAATACCGCCGGTGCGGGGCCGCGCGCGCCGAGGACGACCTGGCCGACGAGCGACGTCGTGGTGGCGGTGGTGCGCAGGTCGCTGCTGCGGTCGCGATAGAAGCTCATGCCGCTGGTCAGCAGGTGGTTCGACGCAGGAACGAAGACCGCGTGCAGGTCGACGCCAGGCGTCCACACGCGCTGTTCGGTCTCCGACTGGATGTTCAACCGCATCACGGTAATCGGAAAAAACGACACCGGGGTCGGCGCCGGGAACTGCACCGGCAGCGTGGTCCTCAGCAGGCGATCCGTGCGCTGGTAATAAGTGGTCAACGTCAGGTTGGCCAGCCAGGGCGTGATGGCTTGCGCCTCGTAGCGTGCCGAGATCTTGTCGAGGTTGCTCCTGGGCAGCGACGTGTCGTTGAAGAAGTAGGGTTGGTCGAAGTCGGGGAACCCGATGTCGCGCATGCGGCGGTTCTGGTAGCGCACTCGCAGCGAGCGGCGATCGCCGAGCTTCACCGTGGCCGCGGCGTTGACGAACTTGCCCTCGGCCTGCGAGTTCAGGATCTCGTTGTCGGTCCTGACATATGGCTCGTTGAACGGGTCGGGAAACGCGTTGAAGGCAAAGCCGAAATTGGTGTCGACCGTATCGACCCGTTTCAGCTGGCCCGACGCGAAGAACGGCCGCGTGTCTTCGACATCGAGCTGCCCTGACTTGTAGTTGTCGAACTTCTCTGCGCCACCCTGAACCCGAAACGTCGCCCGCGGCATGGTGGCGCCGAGGGTCACCGTGCCCCGCATCGCGTTTTCATTCGAGCTGTAGAAACCGTTGAAGCCGTACAGCAGCTGGCGCGTCGGCGAGAAGCCGGGCTCGCTGGTGATGATGTTCACGGTGCCGGCCAGCGCATCGGAGCCGTACATGAGCGTGCCGGCGCCGTTGATGATCTCGACTCGGCTGATTGAGTCGGTTGACACCAGCCCTACTTCCGCACCGGTGCGGTCGGTTGCCTGGCGCGCAGTGTTCAGGCGCTCGCCGTCCACCAGCACCAGCATGCGGGTCGAATCGAGGCCGCGCAGCCGCGGGCGCACGAGGAAGGGGCCGTTGCCAACCGGCATCACGTTGACGGCTCCGGTCAGCACATCGCCGGTCGAAAGCGGGTTGGCCTGTTCGATGGCCGCGTCGGTGATCGTCTCGACATGCAGCGGGATCTGGCGCACCTCGCGCTCGGCCCGGCTGGCGGTGACGCTGACCTGCGCGCTGAGCCCGCCAAGCTCCAGCACCACGGGCACCTCGAGCGTGGCCTCGCGCTCGGTGACGACCACGGTGCGAGCAGCCTGCGAGAAGCCGCTGCGCGTCACGATCACGAGGTACGAGCCGGCGGCAGGGGCGTCGAACTTGTAACCGCCCTGTGCGTCGGTCGCCACCACGATTTCCTGGCCCGTTGCAATGTCGCGAAGGACGACGCGGGCCGAAGCGAGCGCTGCGCCGGTCGTGTCAGACACGGTGCCACGGACCGTCGCGGCTAACACCGGCGTCGCGGTCGCGAGAACGACGAGGACGAGTAGAGCACGAAATGAAGTCATCACGGTTACTCCGCGGGAACAGTTCAGAATTAAGAGTTCAGAGTTCAGAGTTAAGAGTTAAGAGTTCGAAGTTAGGAGTTCAGAGTTAAGAACGAAGAGATCCGAGGGGGGCTAGGACACGCGTACGAGCGGAGACTCGCAATCGGGTCAACCGCCAGTCAGGCTCTTAACTCAGAACTCTGAACTCTGAACTCAGAACTCTTAACTCTTGTGCGGAGGGGGGCGTGAAGCGTAGGCGGGTGAGAAGCCGTCGGCAAGAATGCCAGGGGCGGCAAACGCAAGCGGAAGATCGAACGCGTGGCTGACGCGCCGACGGCGGCCGGCCAGCATCGCGGCG
>JANOZI010000176.1:0-6529 GCA_031429375.1 Acidobacteriota bacterium
ACGGCGATCAACGGGTTGAGCGAAACCAACCGGCGCACGCGCAACCTCAACCTCTTCGGCCGGCTGGCCGACGGCGTCAGCCTCGAGCAGGCGCGCTCGGAGCTGCAGACGATTGCGGCGCAAATTGCCCAGGACCATCCAGACACGAACAAGGACTTGAAGGCGATGCTGGGGACCTTGAAGGAGGGCGCCAGCGGGGGACCGCAGGCGGCCGCTATCCTCGCCACCTTCATGGGCGCGGTCGCCTTCGTCCTGTTGATCGCCTGCGCCAACGTCGCCAGCCTGCTGCTGGCGCGGTCGGCCCACCGGGCGCGCGAGGTCGCCATTCGCGCGAGCCTCGGCGCGACCCGATGGCGGATCGTCCGCCAGTTGCTGATCGAGTGCGGACTGATTGCCGCGCTTGCGAGCGTGCTCGGCCAGTGGCTCTCGATCTACGGCGCCCGCGAAATGGCGTCGGCGTTCAACGTGATGGAGATCGGCGCGCCAGGCGCAGCGACGAAACCTTACTGGGTTGACCTCTCGGCCGACACGGCGACCTGGATGTTCCTCGGCGCCGCCGGGCTGTTTGCGAGCCTCGCGATCGGACTGGTGCCGTCGTGGCATCTGTCGCGGACCAACGTGAACGACGTGCTGAAGGACGGCGGCCGCGCCGGCAGCGCCACGGTGGGTGCCCGCCGGATGACTGGCGGACTGCTGATCGCACAGCTCGCGCTGACGGTGATCCTCCTGACCGGTGCGGGCTTGATGATCCGGACGTACTTCTCGCTCTATCTGACCGACCTGGTCCTCGACACGAGGGGCGTGGTTACAATGCGCGTAGTGCTGCCGGCTCAGAAGTATGCCAGCCGAGACGAACAGCAGCAATTCGTCGAGACCCTACACGAGCGGCTGCGGGGCCTCCCCGTGTTCGCGTCGGTCGGCCTGGGGAGCGACATTCCGTTTCATCCGCTTGGCTTTGCGTCCGGCGCCCTGACCATTCAGGGCCATGACGCGGCTGCGGACGCCGAACCCCCGAGCGTCTTTCGCGTGATCGCGGGACCCGGATACTTCGAAACACTCGGCCTGCAAATGGTTCGCGGACGTGCGCTGACCGAGCGCGACAGCCTCAGCGGACAGGAAGGCGTCGTCATCAACGAGCGGTTCGCGGCGAAGTTCTTTCCTGGCGGCGACGCGTTGGGGCAGCGCATTCAGATCACGCCGCCCGCAGCCGCAGCCGTCGCGCCGGACCTGCCGTGGTTCACGATCGTCGGCGTCACACGGTCGCTCCCGAACTTCATGCCCGATCGCCATGAAGAAACCGTCGCCTACCTGCCGATGCGCGCCGACCCCGCACAACTTCGCGCCGTCTCGATCCTCGTGCGATTGGCGGATCCCACGGCCGGCAAGGCGGCGGGCGCCGGCACGCTGCGGGAGCACGTCTCCGCGATCGACGCCGATCTACCCGTGTTTGGCATTCAGACGCTGGACGAAGCGGCGGCCCTGGCGCGTGGTCCGAGCCGCATCGTTGCCTCGTGGTTGATCACGATTGCCCTGGTTGCGTTGGTCCTCGCCACGGTCGGACTTTACGCGCTGACCGCGCACGGCGTGGCGCAACGCGCCCAGGAAATCGGCGTCCGCATGGCGCTCGGCGCCCAGGCCGGCCAGGTCGTCTGGCTCTTTGTGCGGCGCACCCTGTTGCAGTTGATGATCGGACTCGCGCTCGGCATCGCAGGAGCGCTCGCGGTCGGTCGGCTGCTCTCGACGTTCCTCAGAGGCACCAATCCCCGCGATCCCGCCACCCTGGTGCTCGTGAGCGTGCTGCTCGTCGTGGTGGCGATGGTCGCAAGCATCTGGCCGGCGCGAAAAGCCGCGCGAGTGGATCCGGTCGTCGCTTTGCGCGCAGATTGAACACGGAGCGCATCATGGCTTTGCGAAAGATCGGTGCAGTGACCGACTTGAAGATCACCGGCGACAACCCCCGGCCGATCGACAAGGGCCGGCCCGCGCCGTAGCGATTCTGGGGACGCGTTATTTCCGGGCGTCGATCGCGGGCACATCGTAGGCGAGAATCTGCGGGTCGGCCGTGACCAGGGTGTGGCCTTCGGTGAGGGCTTGCACGATTAGCAACCGATCGAACGGATCGCGATGATGTGGCGGCAGGGCGGCGAGGCGCAGAACGTGGGTGAGGGATGCGTCGAGGGGATGGACGCCGTCCTCGAGCAATGCCGAGACGAGTTTCTCCGGGGCATCCTGCAGCTTCAAACGACCTGCGGCGTGTTTGATGACGATCTCCATCACGCATGCGACCGATAACACCAGCTTCGCAGGGTCGCGAAGCAGTCGCCGGCGAAGGGGCGAGGGCAGCCGCTCCGGCTCGGCCTTGAGCCACAGCCAACAGTGCGTGTCGAGCAGGAGCAACTAGTAGCCCCACTCCTTGAGCTCGTGTTCCGACAGCGGGGCGTCAAAGTCCGGCGAGATCCAGATCTTTCCCCTCCAATCGCCGGTGCGCAGCTCTTTCCTGGGCGCTGGAACAAAGGGCACGAGCCTCGCCACCGGCTTTCCGTCGCGCGCGACGATGATCTCGCGGCCCTTCTCGACCTCCGCGAGGAGCTTGGAGAGCTGGGTCTTGGCCTGGTGAACGTTGACCTGTTTCGGCGCGGCCATCCACGGATGTTAGATTAGCTAATCACATTAGTCAACACGGCGGGCGGCCCCCCTCTTTCGATCATTTGTCCAAGGGAGGACGAGGTGTTAGACTCACGGCCTCTTTCACAATCAGGTTCCTGCGCGCATGATCCGTTTCTGCGTCTTGGCGCTGTTTGTCTGCCTGCTATCTGTGCATTTAGATGGCGCGCCGGCGCTTGAAAAAAACGCCCAAAGCCGCGCTCGCGCCGAGCGAACCAATTCGCTCCAATTAATTTCGGACAGCCTCAGGATCCGGCTGGGCATCCTGGAACGAGTAATGGTCACCCTCGCCAAGCGCAACCCTCTGGTGATGTCGGTGGAAACGCTGGGCACGCGCAGCGGCCCGTTTGTGATCAACGCAGACGAGGCTTTCATCGCCACGCTGACCGACGACGAGATCGAAGCTGCGATTGCGCACGAACTGGGTCATGTCTGGATTTACACGCACCACCCCTACGAGCAGTCCGAGCGCTCCGCCAACGACATTGCGCTGCGCGTCATCACCCGCGCCGCGCTCGAGCCGGTCTATGCGAAAGTGTGGAAGCGGACCGGCATCAAGGGCAATCTGGCCGAATACATCGGCGACGACCAGCAGTAGGCGGGTCTAAAGACCCGCCTCTACATTGCGGGCACTAATTACGGCTTCCTCGCCTTTCCAAACACTTCGACAATCGTGGCCGTGGCCGTGCCCGTGTTCTTGAACGTGTGCATCACGCCGCCCTTGAGCTCGACGACGTCGCCTGGCTTGACGTCGACGGGCGGCTGGCCCTCGATGGTCAAGACCAGTTGCCCGGTGACCAGCGTAAAGACGTGATAGGTCGCTTCGGCGTGCTGGTGCATCCGGCGCACCGCCCCAGGCTCGGCCCAATCGCGCAGCACGCGGAAGTCGTCGCGCTCCATCACGACCATCGACGAAATACCGGGGTCGCCGGCGACTGGCTTTCCCCTCTCGGCTCCCCCCACGGCCTGCCCAAAGACAGGCGACGCGCAAAGGACAAAAGCGGCGAGAAGCGTCATGCGCATGGTCATGCCGCCTATACTACCGTCCGGGATGGCCGCGCGGTTCATTTTTGCCTTGTGCCTTTTGCTTGCCCTGAGCGAGCGCGCGACCGGCGAAGCCGAACGCACGCGAGTCGAAGGGCCATTTGCCTTGGCGGTGGCCGTGTCTGCGCAGCGCCCCTTCGACTCGCCCGTCGGCCTCGCTGAAGGCGAGCCCACCGGGCTCGCTCAGGACAGGCCCTTCGACTCGCCCGTCGGCCTCGCTCAGGACAGGCCCTTCGACTCGCCCGTGGGCCTCGCTCAGGACAGGCCCTTCGACTCGCCCGTGGGGCTCGCTCAGGACAAGCCCGCGCGCACCCCGGACATCCATTTCACGCCGACGCGTCATGCGATCGCCGACGCGATGCTCCAGCTCGCCGGCGTCACCAAGGACGACATCGTCTACGATCTCGGCTCGGGTGATGGCCGCATTCCGATCATTGCCGCTCAGAAGTACGGCGCGACCGGCGTCGGCGTCGATATCAACCCACGGCTCGTCGAGCTGTCGTGGCGAAACGCCAACGACGCCGAGGTCGCTAGTCGCGTCAAGTTCGTGGTCGGCGATCTGTTCGAGTTCGATTTCAGCGCGGCCACCGTGGTGACGATGTACCTGACGCCGAACATCCTGAACCAGCTGGTGCCGAAGCTGCGGTCGCTCAAGCCCGGCACGCGCATCGTGTCGCACCAGTTTCCGATCCGCGGCTGGCCGCCTGACGAGCGCCGGCAAGTGGACGAGTCCGAATTGTTGTTATGGAGAATCGCCAAGTGAAGACGACCGATCGAACGCTCGAAGTGCGGGCCAACCTCGAAGCCGCGTATCCCGATGTCCTTACCCCCGACGCGATGGGCGCGCTCGACCGCCTCGCGCGCTTCGACAGCCGTCGCAAGGCCGTGATGGCCTCGCGCATCGCGCGGCGCCGCGAGCGCGCCGCCCGCAAGCAGCCAATCGCGTTCCTCGATGAAGGGGCGACGATTGGCGGCACGGTGATCACGGTGAAGGAGGCGCGCGCCGGCCACTTCGCCGGCGATGAGATTCCGCCGGATCTCCGCCGCCAGTGGATCCAGGGCACGGGGCCGGCGGCGCGCCCGAATGCGTCGGCCGAGGCCGGCCTCCGAAACGTCGCCTACGCGCTGCTGTCGGGCGCCGACGGCTGGATGTTCGACGGCGAAGACGCGCTGGGCCAGGTCTCGACGATGTCGCTCGACAACCAGCGCAACCTGAAGCTGGCGATCCATCGCGATGCGGTGTTCCTGAAGGTGGCCGAGCAGGTGGCCGCCGAGATGAACCAATGGGCGATGGGCTTTTTCAAGCGGCCGATTGTCGCCGACTGGCGCAAGCAGCTCGACTTCACGACCAAGATCTTCCGCGCCCGCGGCCTTCACCTCGACGATCGTCACATCCGCCACGCCAACGGCGAGGGCTTTTCAGCCTCGATCGTCGACGCCGCGCTCTACATCGTCAACAACCATCGCCGGCTGGCGGAAGCCGGCGCGTCGATCGTGCTGTACCTGCCGAAAATCCAGACGGCCGAAGAAGCGGCGCTGTGGAACGACATTCTTTCCGCGCTCGAACAGCACCTCGGGCTCGCCGTGGGGACGACCAAGGCGTACGTGCTGGTGGAGCAGGTCGAAGCCTCCTACCAATTGATGGAAATCCGGGCCGCGCTCGGATCGCATTTCCTCGGCTTCAACACCGGCCGGTGGGATTACATCAACAGTGTGTCTGACGCGATGGCGTGGGACCCGGCATTCACCAATCCCAACATCGACGCGATCACCATGACGTACGGCTACATGCGCAATTACGAGGATCGCGTGCGGCGGGCCGTGAATACGCCGGATCGCAACGGCCGCTTCGCGCTCTGGCAGGGCGGGATGGAGCCAAACATTCCCGTCGGATCGGAGGCCGGCGTCGCAGCCGGCATGAAGCGGGCGCTCGCCGGCGCGGAGCGCGAGCAGAAGGAAGGCGCCAGCGGCAAGTGGGTCGCCCACTGGAAGATGGTCCACATCGTCCGGCCGGTGTGGGAGCAGGCCGGCCAGGACAATCAACTGGGTCGTGCCTTCGCGCCACTTGGCCACGGCCAGGACGATGCGGCCGGCCTCACGATGCTCGAGCCGGCGCCGAGGACGGTGCGGGGCGCGCGCGATTTGCTGAGCGTGGCGCTGCAGTACGGCAATGCGTTCCTGCAAGGCCTGCAGGCCGCCGCGCTCAAGCCCGCCGATTTCTTCGGCAACGACGACGTGCTCTACCTGATGGAAGACATGGCGACGGGAGAAATCCGCCTGAGCATCTTGTGGGAGTGGCTGCACAAGCGCGCGCCGCTCAGCGCAGACGACCCCGGCAGCGGCGTGAAAGCCGGCGACGTGTTCTCGCACGAGCTCTGCGTGCGGCTACTGGCTGAGGAATACGACAAGCTGCTCAAAGCCGGCAATCGCGACGTGCACGAAGTGTCAAAGACCACGACGCTGCCGATCGCGCGCGAGATCGTCGAGACGTACGTAATGGATCCGATGAAGCTGCCGTGGTACATCGACTTGCTTAACATCAATCTCGGCACCACCGATCTTGGCGAAGCGAAGCGGCGGATTGCCATGCTTGCGGACGCATTTCGTGCCGACGGGACGCGAATCACCGCGAACCTCGACTTCTAGAAGGCACCCCTAAAGGGGTGCCCTACGACTCCGCACAATTGTAGGGCACCCCTGGGGTGCCCTACGGCGTACGGCGTCGAGTCCCCACGGTCAGCCACGACTGTCGTAGGGCACCCCTTTATGGGGTGCCTTATTGCTTGCGCTCGAGCAACAGCGCGTTGCCGACGTACTCGGT
>JANOZI010000177.1:0-9974 GCA_031429375.1 Acidobacteriota bacterium
ACTCGACGCCGCCACCGCGCTTGTATTCGTAAATCGCCTGGTCGGGCGCCACCACGCCGTAGGTCGACGACACGTTGATGATGCTTCCGACCCGCTTGCCGCCGCTGCGGTAGTGGCGCACGAAGGCCTGTGAGGTAAAGAGCGCGCTCTTGAGATGCGAGTCGATCATCGTGTCCCACGCCACTTCCGGGTAATCCTCGAAGCGGCCGTTCTCCGTGCCGGCGGCGGCCGGCGACGATCCCATGCCGGCGTTGTTCACGAGGATGGTCGGGGCGCCGAGATCCGCCGCGATGCGGGTGATGGCGGCTTCGACGTCGGCCCGCTGCGTGAGGTCCACCATCTCGGTCCGCACTTCGCAGCCCTCCGCCGCCAAGTCGCGGAAGCTGTCGGGCGCACCGGCGAGGTCGAGCGCCGCGACCCGCGCCCCGGCCAGGGCGAGGGTGCGGACGTAGGCGCGGCCGAGCCGGCCGAGGCCGCCGGTCACGAGCGCAACCTCGCCCGAGAGGTCGAACAGATCGCGGAACAGCGAATCCCGTAACTCGTTATTTTTCAATTAGTTATTAAACACAGCTAGGCACGAGGGAGAGGCCTCTGGCACGGTCGGTCACAAGGAGACGGACCGAGGCCCGAACTGGTCCCGCCGTAGCCCTTGGCGAAGGCCGGCGTTCACGAACTGAACGAGCCATTATACATAGCTCGTTCACGAAATGAACTAATTTTGAACCGCCGCGTTCATGATATGAACACCAGCCTCCGCCAGGGCTTCCACCTCCGTCAAGGCTGCGGCGGGGCGGGCTGCGTGCCGTGTCACCGCATAGTGCGGTTGGAGCCCGCGTAGCCGCGCTTCTCCGCCACCACCCGGCTGATGATCTCGTCCAGCCCCACGCTCGGCACGTAGCCAATCGCCTTGTGGATCTTCGTCAGGTCCGGCACCCGGCGCGGCATGTCCTCAAAGCCCGCCTCGTAGGCCTCGTCGTACGGAATCGTCACGATCGGCGACTGGCTGCCAGTCGCCGCCTTGATGCGCTCCGCCAATCCGCGGATCGTCACCTCTTCCATGTTGCCGACGTTGAAGACCTCGCCAATCGCCGCCGGCAACACCATCAGCTTCAGCAACGCCCCCACCACGTCGCCGACATAGGTAAAGCTGCGCTGCTGGTTGCCATCGCCGAACACCGTGATCGGCTCGCCCATCAGCGCCTGACGGACAAACGTCGGCACCACCATGCCGTACTGGCCCGTCTGCCGCGGCCCGACGGTGTTGAAAAACCGCATCACAATCACCGGCTGCTTGGTCTCTTTCCAGTAGGCGAGCGCCAGGAACTCGTCCAGCGCCTTGCTGCACGCATAGGCCCAGCGGTGCCGCGTGGTCGCGCCCATCACCAGGTCGGCGTCTTCGCGGAACGGCACGTGCACGCTCTTGCCGTAGACCTCCGACGTCGAGGCGATGAACACCAGCTTCTTCTTCTTCGCGGCGTGCCGGAGGATCACCTCGGTGCCGTGCACGTTGGTCTCGATGGTATGCACCGGCCGCTCGACAATCAGCTTGACCCCGACGGCGGCGGCCAGGTGGAAGATCACATCGGCGCGATCGACCATCTCCGCGACGAGCGGATCGTTGAACACCGTGTCGATGGTGTAATGGAAGCCAGGCCGGCCCTTGAGGTGGGTGAGATTGTCGATCGAGCCGGTCGACAAGTCGTCGAGCACGAACACTTCGTGGCCGACGTCCAGCAGCGCCTCGGCGAGATGCGAGCCGATGAAGCCCGCTCCGCCGGTAATCAGAATACGCATCTGTCCATTCTAGGCGATGGCACGCCTCGAGCCCTCCCGCCTTCGCAAAAAGCTTCCACCTCAGTCAAGGCGACGCGGACAAGTCGCGGGCAGGCAATCCCCAAGTCATCACACTGGATCGTCCAGCAGCCGTTTGAGGTACCGCCCATATTCGCTGCCTGACCCAAACTCCCCCGCCAGTCGCTCGAGCTGCGCCGCGTCGATGAAGCGCTGGCGATAGGCGATCTCTTCCGGGCACGCAATCTTGAGGCCCTGGCGGCGCTCGATGGTTTCGATGAACTGACTCGCCTCGAGCAGCGAGGCGTGCGTCCCGGTGTCGAGCCACGCGTAGCCGCGCCCCATCACCTCGACGGCCAGGTCGCCTCGATCGAGATAGCAGCGATTCAGATCCGTGATTTCCAGCTCGCCCCGCTTCGACGGCTTCAGCCCCGCGGCAAACTCCGCCGCCCGCCCGTCGTAAAAATACAAGCCCGTGACGGCAAACTGCGATTTGGGGTGGACCGGCTTCTCCTCGATCGACGTAGCGCGGCCGCCGGCATCAAACGCCACGACGCCGTAACGCTCGGGATCGCGGACGTGATACGCAAATACCGTGGCACCGGTCCGCCGCTCGTCCGCAGCCGCCAGCCGCTGCGGCAAGTCGTGCCCGTAAAACAGGTTGTCGCCGAGAATCAGGATCGACGGCTCCCCGTCGACGAACGCGCGGCCAATCACCATCGCCTGCGCCAGCCCGCCGGGCTCGGGCTGCACCGCGTAGCGCAGCGTCAGGCCCCACTGGCTGCCATCACCCAGCAATTGCTCGAAGAGCGGCGTGTCACGCGGCGTCGAGATCACCAGGATCTCCCGGACCCCCGCCAGCATCAGCGTGCTGAGCGGGTAGTAGATCATCGGCTTGTCGTAAATCGGCATCAGCTGCTTCGACAGCATCCGCGTTGCGGGATAGAGGCGAGTGCCGGATCCTCCAGCCAGGATGATTCCCCGCCGCGGGGCGCTGTCGTCAGGCAGACCTGGTGTCATTCCTCATCCTTTTCCACGGCCGGCTGTCCGTTGACCAGCAACCGCGCCGTCTCGAGGCCCGCGATCGCCGCCCGTCCCATCGCCAGCTGCGCTTCCTCGGTACTGCCGCCGATATGCGGTGTCCCGAGGAACGTCGGCAGCGCCAGCAGCCGGGGGTTCGCGTCGGGCTCCATCTCGTAAACATCGCAGGCCGCGCCTGCCAGGTGACCGCTCGTCAGCGCGCCCTCGAGCGCGGCTTCGTCCACCAATCCGCCGCGCGCGGCGTTGATGAAGATCGCGCCCTTGCGCATGCGCGCCAGCTCCGCGGCGCCGAACATCCCACGAGTCGAGGCATCGAGCGGTACATGGATCGTCACGATCTCGGATTCGGCGAGGAGCCGATCGAGCGGCACCGGCTCGACCCGGTGCGCCGCGTAGAACTCCGGGTAGTCGCGAATGTCGTGGACGAGGGCGCGGCACTCGAACGGCGCCAGCAGGCGCACGAGATCCTTCCCCACGTGGCCACACCCGATGATGCCGATGGTCCGGCCGGTCAACTGCCGGCCCACCATCGGCGTGAAGCGGCCGGCACGAAGCGCGCCGCTCGTTTCAGGCACGCGATGAAGAAGTGCAATCGCAAACGCCAGGGTGAGCTCTGCTACGGCCCGGCGATTCACACCGCCGGTCCAACCGACGCGGATGCCATGGCGCGCGACAGCCTCGAGATCGAGGCTGTCGAGACCCACGCCGTACTTGCTGATCACCCGCAACTCCGGCACCGCGGCCAGGATGGCGTCGTCGATCCGCTCGAGCCCGACGATGGCGGCGTCGTGGCCGCGAAGTAACGCGACGAGCTCGGCACCGCCGAGTACGGTGGCCGATTGGGTGAACGTCGCAGCCGGATAGCGCACCTGCAGCTCGGCGCGGAGCGTCGCGTTCCGCGAGAACGAACGTGAAGCGACGACGACGCGGCTCAACCGGCGCTCCCGCGGGTGATGTAGCGCTGCAGCGCGTCTTGCCACGTCGGCATCGCATGGCCGGCGCGGGTCAGCTTGGCGTTGCTCAATGCCGCATACTGCGGGCGCAGTGCGCGCAGCTTGACGTCGCGCACCGAGATGGGTTTCAGCGTCGTCTCCGGTTGACCGAGCAGCCGCGCGATTTCGCGTCCCACGTCGAGCCACGTGCCGAAGCCCGTATTCACGCAGTGATACAGGCCGGCGGGCGAACGGCTCTTCAGCAAATACGCCGTCGCATCAACCACATCGTCGACAAAACTGGGCGAGACGACACGGTCGGTGAAGACCGGGGCCGGCTGGCCGGCCCGCACAGCGACGGCGATGCGATCGACGCTGCTGCGCGCGTTGGGGCCGCCGAACAGGCTCTCGACCCGCAGCACGTAGTGTTGCGGATTATCGGCGGCGATCCACTCGCCGAGCAATTTCGATTGCGCGTACACGCTTTGCGGCTCCGGCGCATCGTCTTCGGTGTAGGGAGTGGCCGCGGTGCCCGCGAACACGAAGTCGGTGCTGTAATGCACGAGCACGGCGCCGAGCTCGCTGGTGGCGCGGGCGAGCGTGCGGACGGCAAACGCGTTGATGTCGAGCGCGGTCTCTTGCTCGTCTTCGGCGCCATCGACGTTAGTGTAGGCCGCGCAGTTGATCACGGCCGCGGGCTTGCGGTCCATCACCAACGCGCGGAGCGCGCGATGGTCGGAGAGGTCAACATCACGCCTGGTTGCCGGCGTCACCTCGTGCTCGCGTGCGAACTCTGCGACGAGGGCCTGGCCAAGCTGGCCGGCGGCGCCAACCACGAGCACCTTCATCGCCGGGTCCGCTCCTTCACGGCCGCGCGGGTTTCACGATCGATCTCGCGCCGTCGCAGGGTTTCGCGCTTGTCGTGATCCTGCTTGCCACGCGCGAGCGCGATCGAGACTTTGACCTTGCCGTTCTTGAAGTAGAGGCGCGTCGGCACGAGCGTCAGGCCCTTTTCCACCGTCTTGCCGATCAGCTTCCTGATCTCGTAGCGGTGCAACAGCAGCCGGCGCTTGCGCCTCGGGTCGTGATCGACGTAGCCACGGTGGCTGTACGGGTTGATGTGGACGTTGTGCAGCCACACCTCGCCCTTGTCGACGCGCGCGAAGCTGTCGCGCAGGTTGGCCTGCCCTTCGCGAATGCCCTTGACCTCGGTGCCGAGCAGCGCGATGCCGGCCTCGAACGTTTCCAGGATGTGATAGTCGTGAAACGCTTTTCGATTGTCGGCAATGGGCGTGACTTCGTCGCTCTTCGCCTCGCGGGGTTCCGTCTTCTTCTGCTTCGCCATCAGTCGTGTCGCGCGAGCGCGGCCGCGAGCTTCACGGCGGCGATCATGCTGCCCGGATCCGCGACGCCCTTGCCGGCAATGTCGAAGGCGGTGCCGTGATCGACCGAGGTCCGGATGATCGGCAGGCCGAGCGTGACGTTGACCGCCTCACCAAACGCCAGCAGTTTCACCGGGATGAGTCCCTGGTCGTGATAGCACGCGACGACGCAATCAAACTCGCCCCGGGAGGCGCGCACGAACACGGTGTCGGCGGGAAACGGTCCATATGCATCGATGCCGTGCGCCCGGGCCGCCGCCACCGACGGCGCCAGCACCTCGTCGTCTTCGGTGCCGAGCACGCCTCCTTCGCCGGCGTGCGGGTTGAGCCCGGCGATGGCGATGCGGGGCGCCTTCACGCCGAAGCGCGGCAGCCACTTCGCGGTGAGGGCGAGGATGCCGTCGATGTGATCGCGCGTGATCAGCGCCGGCACCGCGCTGAGCGGCACGTGCACCGTCGCGAGCACCACCTTCAACGTGGGCGAATGAAACATCATGGCGACCCGCTCGACGCCGCACAGGTGCGCGAGCAGATCGGTGTGGCCTTTCCACGGCAGCCCCGCCTCCGCGAAGGCGAGCTTGTTGATGGGCGCGGTCGCAATCGCATCGACGTCGCCGCGCTTCGCCGCAGTCACCGCTTCAATCAGCGTGTCGTACGCGGCCTGTCCCGCTGCAGCGGAGACTTCGCCGACGCGCATCCCGTCGATCGCGGGCGGCGCAAACACCACCGGCTCGCAAATCGCGCGGACGCCCGAGTCGGCGGCCGCCTTTGCCACGATCTCGGGACCGATGCCGGCCGGATCGCCTACCGTCAGAGCGATTCGAGGAAGACGCACTCCGTTAGTATCGCTCATGGAGTCGGCGGCTACGCCGCCTCCTGCGACTCGTGGCTTTCCGCCACTCGTGCGACTCGGCGCTTCGCGCCTCGTGGGAGTCGCTCGCCGCGCTCGCTCCTAGGGAAATGCCTGCCCTTCTGAATTGCAAGGCACGACTGCGGCGATCAGAGTCAGGCTTGCTTCAGGAGGGACGCCTTGACCGCGGCAGGCACGTCAATCGGGACTCGCACTGATTTGCGAAGGCCGCAGGCCTTCGCGATCTGAACGAGGCCGGCCACTCCGACAGGAATGAGGTTGGAAACCGAATGAGTGCCCTTCGATTCGCGATCGTCCAGCCCGCGGCTGGCCGCTCGCTCACTCAGGACATTCTCCCTGACTGATGGCCTGCCATGAGCGAACCTATGGTTCGCCGAAGGCGGAGCGTAGGTGAGTCGAATGGCGGGGTGGACGGGACTCGAACCCGCGGCCTCTAGCGTGACAGGCTAGCGTTCTAACCAGCTGAACTACCACCCCTACGGGGATTCTTGTATCTGTTGGCCGATTGATCTTGTGAGCGGTTGATTGACTCGCGCCTGTCACGGGCGCTCGGCGATCACAAGTTCAACACATCGTTCAACAGATCACGAGATCACTGGATCACAAGGTTCGATCAAGCGATCACCACATCAAAAGATCAACAGATGCCATGAACACCTGAGGTCTGGTGGGCGGTACAGGGCTCGAACCTGTGACAGCCGGCGTGTAAAGCCGGTGCTCTACCAACTGAGCTAACCGCCCGCCTTTGCACTGCTACGGCGGGACACCCGCCTGGTACGTGCTTCGGCGGGGCAGGCCCGACACCCGGCAAACACTAGATTGTAGTCAGTCGCCGCCGGACGCGTCAACATCGTTCGGCACCGCGTGCCACCCGGCATATAGCGGCGCGCGCGGTATCATTCTGGCCACATGCGATTGTCCGACGTCGTCGGCCACAAACGGCTGATCGCCCTCATCTCCCGCGCCATCGACCGCGACACGCTGCCGCCGACGCTGTTGTTCGCCGGGCCGTCAGGTGTCGGCAAGTGGGCCGTCGCACACGCCACGGCGCAAGCGGTGAACTGTCTCGAGCCGGTTCGGAACCGTCGTGAAGAACCCCCGTCTGGAACCACCGCGAGAACCTTCGTTGACAACCTGCTTCCGATTGATGCGTGCGGCAAATGCCGCGCCTGCGACCGTATTGCGCGCGGCGTCCATGTCGACGTCATCGCGCTCGAGCCCGACGAGCGCGCCTCGATCAAGATCGACCTGGTCCGCGACCTGTTGTCGCGCACCGGCTACCGTCCGTTCGAAGGCAAGCGTCGCGTCGTCCTGATCCGCGAAGCCGACACACTCGAACCGGCGGCGCAGAACTCGCTGCTCAAGTCGCTCGAAGAGCCGCCGCCCGGCACCATGTTCATCCTGACCACCGCGATTCCGGGAGCGCTGCTCCCCACCGTGCGATCGCGCTGCATGCGGCTGCGATTTGGACGGCTGACCGCGCCGGAGGTTGCGGCCGCGCTGGTGCGGGATCACGGACAGAGCGAAGCCGACGCACGCGCGGCTGCGCCACTGGCCGACGGCAGCCTCGGCCAGGCACTCGCACTGTCGGACACCGATCTCACGGCGTTGCGGGATTCGGCGCTGGAACTGCTGCAACAAACATCGGGACGGGCCGATACCCAGGCGCGCCTGCAGGCGGCAACCACCCTCGTCGGCCAGAAGACCAGGGAACGCGATCGCGAAGAGCTTGCCGTCGTATTGCGGATCACGGCGTCGATGCTGCGCGACATCGAAGCCATCAACGCCGGCGCGGACCCGCGGGTGATCGCCAATCCGTTGCTGACCAGCGACCTGGCCGCGCTCGCGCGCGCCTTCTCCGGCGATCGCGCGCGCAGCGCCTTCGGCGCCGTTGATCGCGCGCTGACGGCCCTCGAGCGCAACGCCGGCACCAAGGTGGTGGCGGAGTGGCTCGCGGTGCAAATCTAGGCTGTGGCTGGAAAGCAGCTGCGCAAGGCGCAGGGGACTTCTATTTTGGGCGCGCGCGAGGTCCCGGGCGGCGCGCCACCACCGCCCTGAGCAGGTTCGCCGACACCTTGTAGCATTCGCACGATGCCGCTTCGAGCCCCTTGCGATCGACGATGCGGATCTTGCCGCGTTGATAGGTGATGAGGCCCGCCTTCTGCAGCTCGCCGGCCACCACGGTCACCGTCTGGCGCGTGGCGCCCAGCATCATCGCCACGAACTCCTGCGTCAGTGGAAATTCGGTGGCCTCCATGCGGTCGTGCGCCAGCAGGAGCCACTTCGCGAGGCGCTGCTCGACCCCGTGGGCCGCGTTGCAACCGGTCGATTGCATCACGACCCCGAGAAACGCCTCGCCGTAAAGCGTGATCAGCTCCATGAACGAGTCGCACTCGTCCATCTCGCGGCGGAAGTCTTCCGCCGCCATCCGGTAGCAGCCGTCGCTGTCGCCCTGCACCACGACCAGCGTATTCGTGGGCGCCGGGCCCGAAGGCCACTTGGTCGCCAGGCCCGCCATGCCTTCTCGGCCAATCGTCGCGACTTCAACCATCGCGCCGTTCTCCATCACGATGGTGCTGGAAAGAAATCCGCCTTGCGGAAAGTAGACGTGTCTGGGCGGTTCGCCTGGGCTGGACAACACCTGCCTCGACTTGAGCGGCACAATTTCCAGCTTCGGACGCAGGCGATCGTATTCATCCTGCGGCAGTGCCGCAAGCAGCAGATTACGGCTCTTCGGCGAGGGCCGGCTTCGAACCGATGAGGGCGTGCGTGACTTGGCCAACCGTTACCTTGGAATGAAGCGGTACCTGGGAGCTCAACAACGGACGGTCGCGACCATATCATTGATGCGCTTGCAGGTATGTCGGCTACCCGACAGACGCAATAGACGGGTTTCCATACGCTGCGCCTGCAGTCATCGCCAACAAGTTGCATGGAATCGAGTCGCAGGAGCTCCGCCGCGTCAAGTACGGTCCTCGTCGTTGATGACGATCCGAAGGGGACCGCGCTCATCGCTCAAGCGCTCAGACGGCGCGGTTTCGACGTGGCCAGCGCTGCTTCGAGCGATGCCGCGCTGACGAGCGTTCACGCCGTCCACCCCTCCGCCGTGGTCGTCGTGCTCGAAGCTGCGACCGCCGGTGTAGTGCTGGCACTCGTACGCCAGCTTGCGAGCGCCGGCGCTACGGAAAAAATTCCGGTGCTGGTGGCGCGCTGCGATGACGAATCGTTGATGGCTCAGGCCCAACGCATCGGCAACGTTGTCGTGTTGCTCGGCGACTGCTCGCCGGATACCGTGGCTACCGAGGTCGACCGCGTGCTGCTGGAGTCGGCCGGGGCGACACCGGCGAACGGACGCCTCGGGTTTCCGGTGACCTGTCCCAGTTGCGGGGAGCGGGCGGGGATGCCGCGCAGCGTTTCGACCGCCGCGAACCGCGGCACGTACATCACCCTGATGTGCGACAAATGCGCGCAGGAGTGGCGGGTGTTCAGGCGTGCTGACACGCCCGGTTTCATCGTTCCTGGTCCCCTGGAACCGTGATTCCTCACCCAATTCCCCGATCGCTAAGTTGGGGTCAGGGCTTGAAATTTAGCGGGTTCGCCCGAGGCGTGAAGGCTGGCCCAACGGCGCGGGTCGCTAAATTTCGAGGCCTGACCCCAACTTAGCGATCCGGTTCCATTCCAAGGGACTAGCGGGCCAGGATCTTCGCGGCCAGCACGCCTAACCCGATCAGCAGGCCCGCGATGGTGTGGTGCTCGCGATTGTGCCGGGCGCGACGCCAGCTGAAGGGGCGCTCCATCGGTGAAGCCCGCTTTTCAGCGTAGGCGTCGTAATCGTCGCCGAACTTCTCGCGCAAGTGCGCTTCCTCGCTTCGCATCGCGGCCGTCAGGGTGGAGGCCAGGTACATCACGATGATGACCGCGACGATGCGGTGGTAGGCCGCGACGGCGAGGCCGATG
>JANOZI010000178.1:0-9284 GCA_031429375.1 Acidobacteriota bacterium
CGGATCCTGTGCGACTATCTTACGGTCAACCGGCTGCTCGCCAAGTCCGACAGCACCTACCAACTGGTACCCGAGTCGGCCGCGTGCCTCAGCAAACGGTCGCCCGCCTATCTCGGCACGGTTGCCAATTTTCTCATGCGCCCCGAGCTCAAGAACAACTTCGAGAACCTGACCGAAGCGGTTCGGCGTGGCGGCGTGGGTCCGCACGACACCAACATCGTCTCGACCGAGAATCCGGTATGAGTCGAGTTCGCGCGGTCGATGATGCCGATGATGATACCGGCGGCGCATGCCATTGCCGAGCGGCTCGCCTCGAGCCAGTCGATTAAAGTCCTCGACATCGCCGCCGGCCACGGGGCGTTGGCATCGCGCTGGCGCGCCGGAATCCGAAGGCGGAGATTGTCGCGCTCGACTGGAAGCCCGTGCTCGGTCTCGCCGAGGAGCACGCGAAGGCGGCCGGCGTGCACGACCGCTATCGGACCATCGCCGGTGACGCATTCACCGTCGAGTACGGGTCCGGCTACGACATCGTCCTGGTGACGAACTTTCTGCACCATTTCGATGCGCCCACAAATACGAACATGCTCAAGAAAGTCCACGCGGCGCTGAAGCCCGGCGGCCGAGTCGCCGTGCTCGAGTTCGTGCCCAACCCCGATCGAGTGTCGCCGCCGATGCCCGCCGGGTTCAGTCTGACGGTGCTCGCCGAGACCGCGGGCGGTGATGCGTTTACGTTCGCGGAGCTGCGCGGGCAGTTGGAGGGCGCCGGCTTCCGTGACGTCGAAGCCCACGGGCTGCCGACGCCGCAGACACTCCTGATCGCGCGAAAGTAGGGCGAGCGCTTCGGAACCCGCTCCCATGCGCAACGAGCCAGCGGCTTGGCGTGTTCAGATCCTGTCGTCGGCTTTCGGCCGTTTGCGTCTGTATGCGGTCTTACCAGCGCAATGACACTCGACGAAATGCGCTCGACAGCCGGCCCATGGGATTTCGCTCGTTGCGCTGGTTCGGAGGATTCCGCCGAAGGAACAGACTGACGCCGGAGGCTACAGCTGCTGGCCAACCTGTTGTAGTATGCTACTCCCATGCTGACCGTCCCTGAGGCTGCCCGCCGTGTGCGTTGCAACCCGGAGACCGTCCGGCGCTGGATTCGGTCCGGCCGTCTCCCGTCGCACCGCGCCGGGACGCAGCACCTCATCGAGGAGTCGGATCTGCGAGCGCTCGTCCCGCCGGGCGAGATTCGCCTGCCCGCGGCATGGCGCAGGACAGCCACGGGTGAGCCGATGCCCGATGTCGTCCGCGCCATCCGCCGTTCACGCGAAGGGCGCTGACCGGTGATCGTCCTCGATGCCAGCGCGGCCGTCCAGGCGTGTCTGGCGGCCGGCGGCTTCGACCTGTTCGGACGCGAGCGCCTCATCGCGCCCGTGCTGTTCTGGTCCGAGGTGTCGTCGGCGTTACACGAGATGCGTTGGCGCCGGGAGATCTCCGCAGAGCTGACGGATATCGCATTCGAACGATTACTCGAGGCTCCGGTGTCGCAGCGCAGCCCGCAGCGGTTGCGCCGCGAAGCGTGGCGAGTCGCCGAGGAGCTCGGCTGGATGAAGACGTACGACGCTGAGTACGTCGCGCTGGCACGGATGGCGCGCTGCCGTCTCTTCACGCTGGACGCTCGCCTGCGCCGCGGCGCAGGCCACGTCGTGCAGATCATCGGCCCTGGAGATCTCTAGCTCGACGTGCTGCGACTGATCGACACCCTGGCTGAGGTGAACCCCAACCCGGCGACGACGAAGCCCGATCGCGAACGGGCGCGTCAGCCTTCAATACTGTGCTGGCGAGGGTTGCAGGCTCGGGGGGGACAGATCTCTCGCCTAGAGGGTTTTTCTTTCGGTGCTGCCGGAATCTGCTGAGGTCTACTCAGAATGGAAGCGCCTCGTCGCGGAGCAGAAGGTGCAGGGCCTCAAGGTGCACGACGCGCGGAGTGGTGCGGCAATGAACGTCCACGGCCTAAACCGAATCGTGACCTTCAACGTTGATGACTTCCGACGTTGTGGCAGCATCAAGCTGACGTTGCCGAGTTGAGCCCGCTCGTCGACTGCAGGCCCGCGTAGCCGCTGTGACGCGACGGGACATTCTTGTGTCGCTGGGCGGACCTCCCTAGCATGGGCTGGCGGGTGAGAACCTCTGAAGAACCCGTCTCAGGGGCCGCGTTGCGCTACGCGAGTCTGGTAGCATACCGGGCGTTGCGCGACTTGATCGGATCGCGGTTCGGGCCGTACGAGATCACCGGCAGGCTCGGCGCCGGCGGCATGGGCGAAGTGTATCGGGCCCGCGATCCGCGGCTCCATCGAGAAGTCGCAATCAAAATTTTGCCGCAGTCGGCCGTCATTGATCCGTCGCGCCAGCGCCGGTTTGCACAGGAGGCCATTGCCGCCGGCGCATTGAATCATCCCAACATCCTGGTGGTCTATGACGTCGGCGACCACGACGGCACACCCTACATCGTCTCGGAACTCGTCGACGGCACCACGCTTCGCGACGAAATTGATCGCGGCCGTTCGCCGATCAAACGTTTGCTTAACGTTGGCGCGAGAATCGCCGGCGGACTCGCCGCAGCGCATAGCGCCGGCATCGTGCACCGCGACATTAAACCCGAAAACGTGATGGTCGGCCGCGACGGGCGGATCAAGATTGTCGACTTCGGGCTTGCAAAGGCGGGACCCGAGGAGCAGGGGTCCACTACCGGATTGAATCCGACGCAAACCGCGGCGGGTCTCGTCGTCGGGACGGTGCCGTATATGAGCCCCGAGCAGGCGGCAGGCGGTACCGTCGATTTTCGATCCGATCAGTTCTCGCTCGGCGTGATGTTGCACGAGATGGCGGCCGGTGTGCATCCGTTTCGCCGGGCCACGCCGGTGCAGACGTTGGCCGCGATCATTGGTGAGGAGCACCGCTCGATCGGCGAGTCGAGCCTGCATGTGCCGGCAGCCCTCCGTTGGGTTATCGACAGATGTCTTGCGAAAGATCCACAGGGGCGCTACGCGCACACGGCGGATTTGGCAGCCGACCTGGAGCAGCTGCGCAATCGCCTTGGCGAGACCGCCAGCGAGTCCACGCCGCGGCTGGAAGGAAGGCGGCAATGGGCCGCGTGGATCGCCGCTGCGACGGCGGCGGCGAGCGCCTTCGTGCTCGGATTGAGTTTGTCGCAAGCGGATTCCAGCGGCGAGTCTTTCAAGTACGTGCCCCTTGCTACCGACGCTGGCTATCAAGGCCAACCGGCGTGGTCACCTGACGGGAAGACACTCGCGTATGTCGCCGACGTGGACGGCGTCCTGCAAGTCTTCACGCGCAGCTTGACCTCGGTGTCGCGGACGCAGGTGACAGATACGCGGTTCGATTGCCATGATCCGTTCTGGTCTCACGACGGCGCACGCCTGTATTTCCATTCGCTGGCAGGCGGAAAAGATTCGGTGTGGAGTATCAGTCCCGCCGGAGGACCGGCCGACCTCGTGATCGAGGGCGGCACTCGCGCGGCACTCTCGCCCGACGGCAAGTCGTTGGCCGTGTTTCGAGAAGACGAGGACACCTCGGTCGGCATGAGCCTGTGGATCGCTTCGCCGCCGACAGCGGCGCCGGAGAGGTTTACGCGTCCGCCGTTCGACAAGGTGGTGTCTGACGCGCTCCTCCGCTATTCCCCGAATGGATCGAAGTTGCTGGTGTGGCTGAATGGCTACGGTTCCGGCGGGCAATCACAAGGGACGCAGTTCGTGCTAATGGACATGCAGAACCGAGAGCCGAAACCGGTGCTCCCCTCGATCGCAGGCCCGCGTGCGCCACCACTGTTCACCTGGCTGCCCGACAATCGCCGCATCGTCCTGGTTCGCGACGACGGGCAAACCGTGGGCTCTCATTTGTGGATCGGCGATCTGGATGCGGATCGGACGACCCCACTCACGGTGACCAACGGCAACGAAAGCTCGCCGGCCATTTCGCCTGACGCGGCGCGGCTCGCTTTTACGTCGGAAGCGACTGATTTCGATCTGGTGTTGGTGCCGCTAGATGGCTCGCCGCCACGGACGTTTCTCAGCAGCACGCGGAACGAGTTGGATCCGGCATTCTCGCCCACAGGTGCGCAGTATGCGTATGTGAGCGATCGGAATGGCAGCCAACAGATCTGGGTTCGAAGTGAGGAGGACGCATCCGAGAGAGGCGGTTTCGACCGACCGCTCGTGACAGACGCGGATTTTCCTGGTTCACGCACGATGGTGCTGGGCTCGTTGGCGTTCAGCCGCGACGGCCGCAGACTCGCGTACCAGCGGTTTGCCGACGGCGGCTATCGCATATGGATCTCGTCATTGGCGGGTGGCACGCCGGTGCCGCTGACGTCTGAAGACGTCTATCAGGACGGCCCGACTTGGTCGCCGGATGGTGAATCGGTCGCGTATATCAGCGGCGCCCAGAACTCGGCGTGGTCGCTGTCAACGATTCGCGTCGGTGCCAGCACGCCAACAATGTTGAAGTTGGACGTGGTGCCGTTCGCACGTCCGCAGTGGTCTCCGGACGGCCGATGGATACTCTGCCAGACGAACGACGGCCTGCTGCTCGTGGCGCCGGATGGGAGGGTCTCGCGCACGCTGAGCCGCGCTGACTGGATCGCATACGCCTGGGGCAACGACGCGAAAACGGTGTACGGGCTGCGGACAGGCGACGATCCGCACCACTTTCTCCTGGCAGCACTGGATGTCGCAAGTGGCCAAGAGACCATCGTCAACGGCAACCTGGGCACGATTCCTCAGGCGAATCAACCGATTCGCGGCTTCAGTCGCATCCGCGGCGAAGGTTTCCTGACCTCGGTCGCTCGCGTTCGCTCCGATATCTGGCTGCTAGAAGGATTTGCCCGTCCTGCTCGCGGATTCGCGCGAATCTGGCCGTAAAGAATCCAAGGTCTTTCCAAGGATCGTCACAGCTACGGCCGGTGTATTGTGGGCGAGAAAAGAGGACATTGATGCGTGCCAAGACGATGATTGTCACAGCCCTGTTAATGGCGACGCCAGCCACTTGGGGAATCGCCGATGCCTGCGGCGACAAGTTTCTACTCCTCGGACGCGGGATGCGCTTTCAACGGGCCTACGCGGCGGTGCAACCGGCCAACATTCTGATTTACGCGACTTCGGCCACGAGTCCGGATCGAGCCATCCGGGACACGCAATTTCAAAAGACGCTCCGCCAGGCCGGTCACCAGGTATCGGTCATCGAGGATGCGGAGCTGTTTCGGCACGCCATCCAATTGTCGGCTTTCGACATCGTCCTCGCCGACGTCGCCACGGCGCCGGCGATCGATTCGATGATCGCGAACGCACCGTCGCACCCGCGGGTTCTGTACGTCGAGTATCCCTCCGGCAGCTCGAAGGCACTGGCCGATCAATTCGCCTGTGAGCTCAAGTCCGACGATCGTGTCACTCGATTTCTCGATCGCATCGGCGTCGAAATGAAGGCGCGCGCCCCGCGGCCCGGTACAACGAAATGAAGAACGCAGCCGTGATGCTGCTGGCCGGGTGCCTGACTGGCTGCAATCCGGCTCTCACCGCGCCGAGTGACGTGATTCCGCCTGGCACTCACCAATCGCCGCTGACCGCGGTTGCCGGATCGGGCCGCGGCGGCGTCAGCGTCACACCGAAGTCGATTCCTGAGCAGTTCATGGCCGTGGACATTAGCGTGCTCGTCTCGAATGCGCGGCCGAACACGAGATACTTCGTGCAGCGCGCTCCCGAGGCGGGGCGCGATCTGCAGTCCGATGGCGTCTGCCAGCGGGCTGCCGGGGTGACACCATGGTCTGCGAACGATCCGCCCGCGCCCTCCTTCTTGACATTTCCCTTGGGCTCCGGAACGGCGACACTGACCACCGGCGCCGATGGCATCGGCAACTTGAACTTCGAATTTCGGGCGCCCACGATCCCCCCGGGAACCAGGTTCGATGTGATGTTTCGGTTGGTGGACAACGAAACCGCGCCGGCCAGCGAGCTGCGAAGCGGATGCTTTACGGTGCTGGTCAAATGAACACCGGCCATCGAACCGGTGCACGTCGGACGCGTGCTTGCTTCGTCGTCGTGGCTGCGGCCGCATGGTTGGTGACCGCAACCACGAGTCGCGCGGAGGCGCAAGCATGGCTGCCGTCGAGCGGCGAGGGCGCCGTGGCCATCCAGCTGCAGGACGCATTCAGCCGCGATCACTTCGTTCCGGTCGCTCGCGTGGATATCGGTCACATCTACACCAAGTCACTCGTGTTCGACGCAACCTACGGTGTGACGGACAAGATCGCGGTGGACGTCTCGCTGCCTTACATTACGTCGAAATACAACGGCCCACAGCCGCATCCGACGACACTGGACGACGGCACGTATCACTCCACCGTTCAGGACCTGCGGTTCGCGGTGCGCTACCGCGCACGTGCCGGCAAGTTCGCGGTGGCGCCGTTCGTGGGTTCGATTCTTCCGAGTCACAGGTATCAGTACTACGCGCACGCAGCACCGGGTCGCCGACTGGGCGAGTTGCAGGTCGGGGCGTACGTCGCGGGACTGCTCGAGGACCTGATTCCAGGTGCGTTCATTTCGGTCCGCGTCGGGTATGGGTTCATGCAAACCGTGGCGGATGTCAAGCATGGCCGCGGAATGCTTGATGTCGAATTTGGCGACTTTCTCACCGATCGCTTTCGCGTATTCGCGATGGGAAGCGGTCAGCTCACGAACGGCGGAATCGATATCCCCTTCGTCGGACCGATCGGGTTGCCGAACGTGATGCGGTCGGAGCACGACCGAATCGATCGCACGCATTTTCTCAACATCGGCGGGGGCGCCTCGTTCAGCGTCACTGACTCGGTCGATATTTTTGGCTCGTATGTGACCAGTGTTGCAAACCGGAACGGGCACAGCCTGACGCGCGGCATCAACGTGGGCGTGAGCCTTTCCTTCAAACGCCGTGACGCATCAGCGCGGGGCATGGCGCAGATGGCCGCCGACACTGATTGGGAAGCTGCCGCCCGATCGCTCGTCAAATGTGTATGCCAGCGGGGCCGGAAATAGCCACTGCGGCATCCGTCACGCCGCTCGTCTGAGCCTTGTGTGTCTCTCGCACCATTCACATGGTCTGGGTCGATGTCTCAGGACGCGCGAATCTGAACGTGAATACGACCGAGCCAACGCGCAGCGTATCGCCCTCATTCAGGGCCTGCGCGCTGGCGACGCGCACCTCGTTCACGAACGTGCCGTTCTTGCTGTCCAGGTCTTCGACCCGCGCCGTGCCACCTGACACCTCGAGGCGCGCGTGTCGCCGCGAAATGGTGGGCGCATCGAGCGCGAGAACATCGTCTCCTTCGCGGCCAAGGACACTCTGGCCGAACGGCACGCCGGTTCGGCTGGTCGGCCCTACGAGCCACGCCGCTACTTCGGGCGCCGCCGCTATGTCGCTCACCAAGACGTTGAACGCATAACCGACACCATGAATAGTTCGCACGAACTTCCCTGCCTTGGCATCGTCGCCAATCGCACTTCGTATTTCCGTAACGAGCGCGGGAAGATTTGTGTCAGAAACGTGCGTCTGCGGCCAGAGATGCTCACGAATGTCGGACTTCGAGAGGACTGCGGGCCGTCGCTGCACCAACAGCACGAGCAAATCGAATGCCTTGGTCGTGAGATGAACGGGCTCACCAGCGCGGTGAAGGCGCCGGCTATTGCAGTCGAGTTCGACATCACTGAAGCGAATTCGCACGAGGATAGGATAGGCCCTTTTTCGCGCGCGGGATCTGACTTGGCGTTGAACCATCTGGGGACGCCGGAGGGCAGATCGCCAGTACGGTCGGGTGCTCCCAGGGGGCGCCCGACTACCCGGTTCCGCTGGACGCGGGAGTCCGGCTCGTAGGGATTCTCAGCGTCGCGGGCCCGGTCGATCGGCTGGATGTCGTGGAAGAGGCCTTCGGCGGCTCCGACCTGGCGTACTTTCGGCACACCAACACGTGGTGCACGGTCTACCGTGGGCTCACGGCTGCAGAGTGTTTTCCAGAAATTGAGGGGAACGAGGTCTTCTGGCCGACAACGTGATGGGCAAGCTGTAAGGTTCAGCGAGAACTGGCGTTCTACCGAGTGAGAGGTCCCTCGGGACGAGTTGGCTGGGAGGCAGGGATTCGAATTCGGAGAGACGTGTTTTTCTAAACTGGTGATGGCGCGCGACTTCTGGCTCTAAGCGCTTGAGACACAGGCGGTTAGGTCGCTTCGATTCGTTCACTGCCGTCCACCCGAGTCCACGTGATTCGACCGCCGTCGTGGAGACATTGTGGAGACGGTGACGTGCGACGACCAATCTGGCGCGTCGTGACGCGGCGTTCCACGATTTCGATCGTCGCATTGGAATGGGCAGACGCCGATCTCGAACGGCGGCATTGGTCCCGCGTTCGTTATGCGGCGCACTGTTCACATCCTGCGCCACACGTTCTGCTCGCACCTGACAATGCGGAGAGCAGCAGTGCCGGCGGTGCAGGAACTCGTCGGTCACCAAGACCTGCCGATCACGCATTTCCTTCAGGCATAATGCACACGAGGTGAGCCCGGAGCCTTCGGCCAACAGGATCGACTCGCTCCGCTGGGCGCTCGAGACGAGTCTCAGCGTCTACGCGGCGGGCGCGGATGGCCTTCTGATTTTCGCCAACGGCGCGGCACGGGCGCGCTGGCACGACGCCGCCACAGCGGGCAGGCCCGCCATCGACCTCTTCACCGGAGACGCGCGCGGTCACCTCGCCGACGTCGCGGCCCGGGTGCTCACGACCGGGGAGAGCGGCGTCTTCGATGCTGGGGAAGTTGGTCCGGCCGGCGTGCGCGCGTGGGCGTCGTTTGCGTTATCGCCCCTTCGCGAGGGTGACGCTATCACCGGCTATTTGTGCATCGCGACCGACACGACCGAGCTGAAGCGCTCCGAGCTGCGGCTGCGACGCAGCGAACAGCTGATGGTCGACACCCAAGGCGTCGCCCACCTCGGTACCTGGGAATGGGATATCAGCGAGCCGACCGCGGAATGGTCCGACGAGCTCTATCAGATTTACGGGCTGACGCGCGAACAGTACACGCCCAGCTACGAGGCGTACCTCACGATGGTCCATCCAGACGATCGCCAGCGCGTGACCGACGCGACCAACCGCGTGTTCCACGAGCATGTGCCGTACTCCCATGACGAACGCATCTTCCGACCGGATGGATCGCTTCGCTACTTGCACACGTGGGCGTATCCCGTGCTCGACGACACCGGCA
>JANOZI010000179.1:0-2243 GCA_031429375.1 Acidobacteriota bacterium
GCTCAATAGCACGGAAGCGAGGACGGTGACGTACGACGTCGCGGTCGCGGTTCCCGGGGCGACGCCTTTCAGCAAGAGCAATGTGGAGCACGCGTATCTCACGCGCTGGCGGAAGCTGTTTTCCAGTGCGGTGTTTGCCACGATCACGCCCGACCTGAACCCTTTCAACCTCGCGCGAGCGCTGCCGGCCTATTTACCAATCGTCTTGGATGTGGTCGACGCGCAGACAGGCCCGAATTTCGAGATCCTGAGGCAAGGTGCGCTCAACCGCAACATGCCGGCTCACAGCGGCCGCCAGGAACTCGCCCCGTATCCGGACTGGACGGCGCGGTACCTGGTTCATAAGAATCCCCAGCAGCGCCAATTCGTACTAGCTAATGGCGACCTCTCAGGAGGCTGGCCGGTGCACGTGCGCGAACGTGAGAACGCGCCGACCACCGTGAGTGGTGTGGGGCCGGAGCGACTGGTGTCGCTGGCGCAGCGACCCACCGTGTGGTTCGACAACCGGGCCAAATACGAAGCGCAGATCGCAATCGACAACGATTACGCCTACGTTCTCGACTGGATTAAAGGCCTGCCGCTGCCCATTCGTGAGTATGGCGAGATCGACCCGGAACCAGGTTCTGGGGAAACGAATCTGATCCCCGACAATGCGCATCAGCCGTCAATCGCCTACGTGCCGTACTTGCTGACCGGCGACTTCTACTACGCGGAAGAAATGGCGTTCTGGGCGAATTACGCCATGATGCGGATCCTGCCAATGGACGGGGGCACCCGTGGCAGCCTTGGCATTCTCGAAAATCAGGAGACGCGCGGGTATGCCTGGGCGCTGCGCAACCTGGTGGACGCCGCGGCGTACTATCCGGACTCGTCGCCGGTCAAACCGTATCTGTCGGAGCGAGTCACGGCCAACCTGCAGTGGCTTGATAACTACGTCAACGGCCTGGATCCGGTCACAAACCCATTCAAGATTCTGTGGCTTGGTTATCGCGGCGAGCAGGACGCCGGCTTCATTGCGCTGTGGGAACAGAATTACCTGGCCTATGCGATCGATCGCGCCAACCAGCAAGGCTTCATCGGCGGCCTGGCTCATCGGGACGCAATCGCCAAACTGCAGTTGTCGCTCTTCACCAGCGAGCCGGATTATCCGCGTTTCACGATCAACGAGGAAGACGTCACGTTCACCGACGGGACTCACGTGCCTGCCGGTACCCGAATGGATTGGGGCGCGCCGTATCTGCTGAACGTGGCGACGGTGCCGGACGCTACGAGATCGTGGGAGAACCCGACCTACTTCAGGAGCATGGCCGAGATCGCCGTTGGCACGACACAGGGCCCGAGCCGATTCGATCGCTGGAGACCCTATAACGGCTATTACGGCCCCGAAGCGCGCCTGAACCTCATGATCGGCGTTGGCGCCGGCTGGGACGGCGCGCGAGAAGCGTACGATTACCTGTTCCCGTTTATCGGGGAAGCGCCCAGCGCCTGTGTCTACTTGATCGACAGAGACATTCCGGACCTCGCATGTCGCGCCGGCTGGGCCCTGGGCTTCTACCCGCCGTACACGCCGCCGTCCCCTACGGGCGGCGACGAAGACGCCGATGGCGACGGCATTAACGACAACGTCGACAACTGCTCTTCGGTTTCGAACGCTGATCAGGTCAACACCGACGGTGATGCGCTCGGCAACGCCTGTGACCCCGACGACGATAACGACCTGGTGCTGGACGGGGCCGATCGGTTCCCGCTCAACCCGGCCGAGTCGGTCGACACCGACAACGACGGCATCGGCAACAACGCCGACCCCGACGACGATAACGACGGCGTGTCGGACGCCGCCGAAATTGTAGCCGGGTCCGATCCGCTGAATAAGCTCTCGAAGCCGGAAATCTGCGACGGCATCGACAACGACCTGAATGAAGGCATCGACGAGGGCTCGCTCGACACCGATGGCGACGGCAGGGCCAACTGTGTCGATCCGGACGACGACAACGACGGCAGGCTTGATGACGCCGATCCGCGGCCACTGGTGAAGAACGAAGCACCGGTGGTCACGACGACGGCGCCGCCGCCGGCCACGGTCGGAGTAGCGATCTCGCTGTCGCTCAATGCGACCGACGCCGACGGGGACCCGCTCACCTATACCGCCACCGGTCTGCCGGGCGGGTTGAGCCTTGCACCCGGAACCAAAGTGATCTCCGGAACGCCGACCACGCCTGGCACCTTCACCGTTATCGTGACGG
>JANOZI010000180.1:0-1990 GCA_031429375.1 Acidobacteriota bacterium
ACGATGTGGGCGACGTCTTCGCCGAAGGTCTCGCGGATTTTCTGCGGGGTGGTGAGCGTGTCTTCGACCACGTCGTGCAGCAGCCCGGCCGCAATGCAGACGGCGTCGAGCTTCATCTCGGCGAGGATGTCGGCGACCTCGAGCGGATGCACGAGGTAGGGCTCGCCCGAATGGCGCACCTGTCCCTTATGCTCCAGGGCCGAAAAGACATAGGCCCGGCGGAGCAGCTCGAGGTCCGCGTCGGGGCTGTAGCCCTGGACCTTATCCAGCAAATCCTCGAAACGAATCATTACGGGTGCTAAAGACTTGTCAGTTAAGAGTTTAGAGTTAAGAGTTCAGAATAAAAGGCGCGCGGCCGTTTAACTCTTAACTCTGCACTCTGCACTCTTAACTCCTGTTATCGGTTTGGCGCCCGAAACCCTGCGATCGGTGTCTAAATGGGTGTGAAGACCGGCCCCGGTTCCCATCTTATAGTCAGATGCGGGCCGAGGTTGCGGGTGGTCAAGTTTCGGGACTATACTTCCCGGCCTTGGCCGCAGGTTAATCGCAAAATAGTACTTTAGGCCTTGAAATGCTCGAGGGCAGTTAGGCGTTCGGGGGAACTCCTAACTCTGAACTGTGAACACTGGTTGGGGGAATCTGATGAGAATGCGGTCTTCGACAGCGTTGGTGACGCTGGTTATCGGGCTGAGCGTCGCGCTGGCCGGTTGCGCTTATATCGGAGAGGTCCGCGCCATGAAGGCGTTCAAGGACGGAAACAAGGCCTACGCGGCGAGCGATTGGAAGGCGGCGGCGGAAGATTACGAGCATGCGGCGGAGATGACCAGGAACGATTCGACGTGCACGTGGTGCCCGGCCATCTACTTCTACCTCGGCAACTCCTACGACAACATGTATCGCCCGGCGCGCAAGGGCGAGCCCGCCAATGACGAGTTGCTGCAGAAGGCGATCGCTAACTACAAGCTCGCCAGCGAAAAGCTGACGGAAGAGACCGTGCCGAAGCGCTCGCTGGCGCTCGACTTCCTGGTTGCGGCGTACGGCCCCGACAAGCTGGCCGACCCGACGCAGGCCGAACCGGTCGTGAAGCGCATGATTGAACTGGCGCCAAATGAGCCCGCGAACTACTTCCAGCTGGCGAAGATTTACGAAGACTCCGGCGAGTACCAGATGGCCGAGGAAACCTATCTCAAGGGCCGCGACGCCAAGCCCAACGACCCGACCGTTTACCTGACGGTCGGCGGCTATTACAACCGCCAGGGCGACTTCCCGAAGCTGGTGGAAAACCTCCGCAAGCGCATCGAGCTCGAGCCGCAAAACCCCGAGGCGTATTACACGCTGGCGACCTATTACTGGGACAAGGCGTCGCGCGACTTCCGGCTCTCGGACAAGGAAAAGATGCAGTTGGTGCTCGACGGCATCGAGGCCATCGACAAGGCACTTTCCATCAAGCCCGACTACATGGAGGCCATCACC
Source organism: Acidobacteriota bacterium (assembly GCA_031429375.1). GTDB lineage: Bacteria > Acidobacteriota > Vicinamibacteria > Vicinamibacterales > UBA2999 > 12-FULL-67-14b. The sequence continues at coordinate 1,474 of JANOZI010000180.1, forward strand.
TACAAGGGTCTGCTCCTGCGCACCCAGGCCATCGTCGAAAAGGACCCGAAGAAGCAGCAGTCGCTGCTGCGCGAGGCGCAGGATCTGAGCGCCAAGGCCGAGTCGATGCGCAAGGCCCGCGCGGCAAGCTAACCAGTCGGCACCCCTTTAGGGGTGCCGACTGGTTAACGGCACAAAAACGCTAGAAACGGGTCGGGACCGCCACGCGCGGCCCGGCCCGTTTTCTTACGCGGCTGTCTTTTCTTTTTACCTGCACGTCATCCGCGAGGGATAATTTTGATCTGTACCTTAGGAGCGATGCATGAAACATTTGACCAGGTTTGTCTTCTCTCTCGTTGCCGTCTGCGCGCTGGCGATTCCGGCCGGCGCACAGGTCACCACCGGCTCACTGAACGGCGTAGTTCAAAACGAACAACAGCAAGGCGTTTCGGGCGCGAACGTGATCGCGATCCACCTGCCCTCGGGCACGACCTACGAGACCACGAGCCGCGCGGACGGCCGGTTCGTCATCGTCAAC
>JANOZI010000181.1:0-10464 GCA_031429375.1 Acidobacteriota bacterium
TCTTCCGCGACCTGGCCGCGCTCGGCCTTCGCGGTGGCAACGATCTTCTGCTGCAGGTGATTCGGCACCTCGTCGTAGTGCGAGTACTCCATTTGATAGGAGCCGCGCCCGCCGGTGACCGAGGTGAGGTGCTGTTCGTAGGTCAGCATCTCCGACATCGGCACCTGTGCCTTGATCACCGTCAGCAGGCCGCGCGCTTCCATTCCTGAAATGCGGCCGCGCCGGCCGTTGAGGTCGCCCATCAGGTCGCCGGCGTGATCGCCGGGTGTGTAGACCTTGACGTTCATGATCGGCTCGAGCAGCGTCGGGTGCGCCTTCGACATGCCGTCCTTGAAGGCCAGCCAGCCCGCGGTCTTGAACGACAGCTCGTTGGAGTCGACGTCGTGATACGAGCCGTCGTAGAGCACGACGCGGAAGTCGACCACCGGATAGCCGGCCAGGTAGCCGCGCAGCCGTGATTCCTGAATGCCCTTCTCGACCGCCGGGATGAACTGGCGCGGGATCGAGCCGCCGAAGATGTCGATCACGAACTCGAAGTCGCCGCCGCGCGGCAGCGGCTCCATCCGGATCTTGCAGTCGCCGAACTGGCCGTGGCCGCCGGTCTGCTTCTTGTGGCGGCCGTGTGCCTCGACCTTCGAGGTAATGGTCTCGCGGTACGGGATGCGCGGCGGTTTGAGCAGCACTTCGACGCCGAAGCGCCGCTTGAGCTTCGCCACCGTGACCTCGATGTGCAGCTGGCCCTGGCCGGCGAGCAGCAGCTCGTGGGTCTGCGGGTCGCGCTGGTACTTGATGCTGCCGTCTTCTTCCTCGAGCCGGTGCATCGCGGTGCTGATCTTGTCTTCATCGCCGCGGCTCTTCGGCTCGATCGCGTACGACAGTACGGGGTCGGGGAATGCGACCGGGGCAAACGTAAACCCGGCGAGTTTCTCCGCGATCGTATCGTTGGTCCGCGTGTCCTTGAGCTTGGCGACCGCGCCCAGGTCTCCGGCTTTGAGCTCCGGTACCGTCGTCGCGGTCTTGCCCTGCAGCACGATCAGGTGGCCGAGCCGCTCCGGCGTGTTCTGGGTGGCGTTGTGGACCGTCGAGTCGGCCTTCAGCGTGCCCTGGTAGACCCGGAACATCGTGATCCGGCCGGCAAACTGATCCGCCACCGTTTTCCAGACGAACGCGGCGTACGGTGCCGTCTCGTCCGCAGTGCGGGTCACCGACTCGTTGTGGGCCCGGCCCGTGAACGGGCGATCGGCGGGCGAGGGCGCGTACGACAGCACCGCGTCGAGCAGCGGCTGCACGCCTATGTTGTGCAGCCCCGACGTACACAGCAGCGGAAAGATCTTGGCCGCGCGCGTCGCGACCGCCAGCCCCTTCACCAGTTCGTCCTGCGTCAGCGTGCCGGCCTCGAAGAACTTCTCCATCAGCAGCTCGTCGGCCTCGGCCACCATCTCGATCAGCGCATCGCGCGCCGCGGCGACCGCGTCGGTCATGTCGGCGGGTACCGCGCCCTCGGTCATCTTGCCGGAACCATCGCCGGCGAAGGTGTAGGCCTTCAACGCCACGAGGTCGATCACGCCGCTGAAGTTCTTCTCCTCGCCGATCGGCAGCTGGATTGGGATCACCGAGCGGCCGCACGCCTGCCGCACCGATTCGAGCGTGCGCTCGAGCGACGACCGGTCGCGGTCGAGGCGGTTGACCAGCACCATGCGCGGCAGCCCGAGCTCGTCGGCGGCGGCCCACGCCTTCTCGGTCTGCACCTCGACGCCGGACACGCCGTCGACTACCACCAGCGCGCACTCGACCACGCGCATCGCGGCGCGGGCATCGGAAAAGAAGTTGCCGAAGCCGGGCGTGTCGATCAGGTTGATCTTGGTCTTGTTCCACTCGGCGTAGGCCAGGCTGGCCGAGAGCGTATGTTTGCGGGCGATTTCTTCTTCGTCGTAGTCGGTGACCGTGTTGCCTTCGTCCACCTTGCCAAGGCGGTTGACCATCCCGGTGGCGAACAGCACGGCGGAAACCAGCTGGGTCTTGCCAGACCCGCCGTGCCCCACTACAGCCACGTTGCGGATGCTGGCAGCGTCGTAGACCTTCATAGGGGAACCTCCCGGACGCTCACACGCCCGAATAGGCGCATCATAGATCCGTTCAGAAGGGTTCAGAAAGGTTTCAGAAAGGTTCTGATGGGTTCAACGGGTCCAGCACCCTTCAGAACCTTTCGCACTACTCGTACCTCAGCGCTTCGATGGGGTCGAGCCGCGAGGCGCGCCAGGCAGGCAGCATCCCGAAAAAGATGCCGATTGAGGCCGAAAAGCCCAGGCCGAGTGCGAACGACCACCACGGCAGCGACACCGGGAAGCCCGAAATCAGGTTGACCACCAGGCCGATGCCGCTGCCCATCAGCACCCCCAGGATTCCACCCACGCTGGTCAGCACGGCCGCTTCGATCAGGAATTGCACCAGGATCTCGCGCCGCCGGGCGCCGATCGCCTTGCGCACGCCGATCTCGCGCGTCCGCTCCGTCACCGAGATGGTCATGATCGCCATCACGCCGATGCCGCCGACCATCAGCGCGATCGACGAGATCACGACCAGCGACAGCAGAATTGCCGCCGAAATCCGGTCCCACACCGCCAGGATCGCGTCGGAGGTGACGAGGTCGAAGTCGTTCGGTTGATCCAGCGTCAGCCCGTGCCGGATGCGCATGATCGTCTCGACTTCGCGCATCGCATCGGCGCGCGGCACGCCCTCGCGCGGTACCACCACGAGCATCGCGGGCATGCCGCCGAACGGCCCGGCCCGCACCCGCTCGTTGCCGAACTGCTTGCGGAACGTGGTGTAGGGGACGATGGCGAAATCATCCTGTCCGACGCTGAAGCCGCCCGGCGATGGGCGCGGGCCAATCACGCCGAGAATCGTGTATTCGACATTACCGATTCGCACCTGCTTGCCGATGGGATCGATGCCGCGCTTCTCGAACAGCCCCTGGTACGCGCCGAACCCGATCACCGCGACCGCCCGGCTCCGCATCAATTCCTGCTCCGTGAACGACCGGCCGGCGAACATCCTGGCGAAGTTGATCTCGACGTACTTCTCCGTCGTGCCCATGATCGGGGACGGCCGGGTGCGTTCGCCGCGGTAGAAGATGCGTTCCTCGGGGGTCGGCCCGGGCCCGGCGCCCAGCCAGATGTCGACCATCTTCGCGGTCTCGGAGAGCTTGCCGAGGGCCTGCATATCCGCCACCGTCAGGTTGGGCCGGCGCAACAGCGTCTGAAATGAGGCGCCCGACGACATGCTGAGCCCGCCAAAACGCTCGATGTAGATGGTGTTCGGGCCGAGCGAGTTGATCGAATTGCGCAGCGACGTGTCGAAGCCGCGAATCAGCGATGTCATGCCGACGATGGAGGTGACGCCGATCACCACGCCCAGTACCGTCAGCGCCGACCGCATCTTGTTGCCGCCGAGCGTCGCGAGGGCCATGTCGGCCGTCTCGCGCAGCAGCGCCATTTGCGCGGTGAACGCAGACACTATTCGTACCGGAGGGCTTCGATCGGATCCAGCCGAGACGCGCGCCAGGCGGGCAGCATGCCGAAGAAAATGCCGATCGACGCCGAGAAACCCAGGCCGAGGGCGAACGACCACCACGGCAGCGACACCGGGAACCCCGAGATGAGGTTGACCACCAGGCCGATGGCGCTGCCCATCAGCACGCCGAGGATGCCGCCGACGCTGGTCAGCACGGCGGCTTCGATCAGGAATTGCACCAGGATTTCGCGGCGCCGCGCGCCGATCGCTTTCCGCACGCCGATTTCGCGCGTCCGCTCCGTGACCGAGATGGTCATGATCGCCATCACGCCGATGCCGCCGACCATCAGCGCGATCGACGAGATCACGACCAGCGCCAGCAGGATGGCGGCGGAGATCTGATCCCACACGGCGAGCATCGCATCCGAGGTCACGAGGTCGAAGTCGTTCGGCTGATCGAGCATCAGGCCGTGGCGGATGCGCATAATGGTCTCGATTTCACGGATGGCTTCGGCGCGGTCGACGCCCTCGCGCGGCACCACCACGATCATGGCCGGCATGCCGCCGAATGGCCCGCGCCGCACGCGCTCGTTGCCGAACTGCTTGCGGTACGTGCCGTACGGGACGATGGCGAAATCGTCCTGGCCCAGGCTGAAGCCGCCGGGCGAGGGCCGCGGCCCGACGACGCCCAGCACCGTGTATTCGACGGCGCCGATCCGCACCGACTTGCCGACCGGATCAATGCCGCGCCTCTCGAACAGCGCCTGGTAGACGCCCCAGCCGATGACGGCGACCGCGCGGTTGCGCAGCACTTCCTGCGCGGTGAACGAGCGGCCGGCGAACATCGTGGCGAAGTTGACTTCAACGTACTTCTCGGTCGTTCCCATGATCGGCGACGGCCGCGTCCGTTCGCCGCGGTAGAAGATGCGTTCGGTGATCGGCTGCGGAGGGCCGGCGCCCAGCCAGATGTCGACAATCTCCGCAGTGGTCGCCTGACGTTCGATGGCCTGCATGTCCGGCACCGTCAGCGACGGGCGCCGCATCAGCGCCTGGAATGACGCACCGGCGGCGAGGCTCACGCCGCTGAAGCGCGCGACCATGATCGTGTTCGGGCCGAGCGCGTTGATCGCCGATCGCAACGACGAGTCGAAGCCCCGGATCAGCGACGTCATCCCGACGATCGAGGTCACGCCGATCACCACCCCGAGCACGGTCAGCGCCGAGCGCATCTTATTGCCGCGCAGCGTGCTCAGCGCCATTTCGGCGGTTTCTCTCAGCAGCGCGACTTGCTTGGTGAAGGCCGACATCAGTCTGTGTTCAATCTGCGCCTGGTCTGTGGCTACTCTCTGCGGAGAGCTTCGATCGGATCCAGCATGGCGGCGCGGCGCGCGGGGTAGTAGCCGAACACCAGGCCGACCAGCGCCGTAATCGTCACGCCCAAGACCACCGACCACAGCTCGACCGCCGACGGCACCGGCGTGAAGGTCGAGATGATGGTCGAGAACAGCGCGCCGAGCGCGATGCCGGCAATGCCGCCGGTGATCGACAGGGTGATCGACTCGGTCAGCACCTGCGACATGATGTCGCGCCGCTTGGCGCCGAGCGCCTTGCGCAGCCCAATCTCGCGCGTCCGCTCGCTCACCACCATCAGCATGATGTTCATGATCACGATGCCGCCGACCAGCAGCGACAACCCGACGATGCCGACCAGCAGCACCGCGATGCCGGCGGTGGCCTGCTGGAAGATCCCGAGCACCGAGTCCGAGGCGACAATGCCGAAGTTGTCCGGTTCCGCCGGCTTGAGGCCGCGCTCGACTCGCAGCGCCACGCGCGTCTCGTCTTTCGCCATGTCGACGAGCGTTTCGTTGCGCGGCTTTACCATCAGCGCCAGCGACTGGCGCGCGCCGAACAGTTTCTGGTAGGCGCCGAGCGGGATCACCACGAACTCGTCGAGCGACTGGCCGAACGCGGCGCCTTTCTTCTTGCTGACGCCGACCACCGTGAACGGCACGCCCGCGATCCGGATTTGCTTGTCGAGCGGGTCGGCCGCGCCGAACAGGCGATCGGCAATCTGCCAGCCGATCAGCGTCACCAGCCGCTTGCGCGAGATTTCCGTCGGCGTCACCATCCGCCCGCGCTCGGCGTCGAACGTCGTGAAGTCGAGGTACTCCTCGCTGACGCCCTGCACCTGCACCGACTCGAGCTCCTCGTCCCGGTACGCGACGCGCGTCGAGTTCTGCGCCTGCGCCATCACCGAGCCGATCGATTCACCGAAGCGTTTGATCGCGTGCGCGTCCTTGAGCGTGACCAGCGGGTTGTTGCGCATCCGCTCGAACTCGTCTTCGTTCTGCGTGATGCCCATCCGCTGCACGGTAAACGAATCGGCGCCGAGGTCCGAGACGATCGCGTCGGTGACCGCCTCGTTCACGCCGGTGATGAGCGCGACGACCGTGATGATGGACGACACCGCCACGATGTTGCCGAGCAGCGTCAGCAGCGACCTGAGCTTGTTGGCCCAGATCGACGCCAGCGCGAGCACGATCGATTCGAAGAGCTGCGACACGTGTAGGGTGTGCCTTACCGTCCGCCGGCACGTCCGGGCGCCGCCGTCCGCACGAGGTCGCCCTCGTAGAGCGAGCGCACCGAGTCGAACGGGCCGGTGATGACCTGGTCGCCGTCTGTCAAGCCCGACAGGACCTCGAGGTAGCGCTCGCCGGCGATGCCGAGCTTGACCTTCGTGAAGGTCGCCTTGCTGTCTTTCATCAGGAACACCCCTTCCACCTCTTCGCGTTTGTGGCCGGGCTTGAGCTCCGCCGTTGACGGCGTGGGCGTCGGCGCCGCAGCCGCCGGCCCGAACTGGAAGCGCGCCTTCGGCGGGCGCGGCTCGTGCACCGGATTGCCCTTCTCGTCGAACACCAGCTCGCGCACCGTCAGCGACTGGATCGGCACCGACAATACCTGCTGCCGTTTCGCCGTCGTGATCTCCGCCGTGCAGGTAAAGCCGGGGCGCACGTCGGGAATCTGGCCGTCAACGGTGATGACCACCTTGAAGTTGGTCGCCGTTCGCGTCGTTCCTGCACCGGCGGCCTGGATCGGGCTGTTGCCGATTTCGGTGACCTTGCCGGTGAATTCCTTGTCGGGGATCGCGTCGATGGTGACCTTCGCGATCTGGCCCAGCTGCACGAACGGGATGTCGGTCTCGTCGACCTCGACCTCCGCTTCGATCACCGACATGTCGGCGACCGTCAACAGCACCGTGCCGGCGTTGTTCATCGTGCCGACCATCACGTTCTCGCCCTCTTCGATGTTGCGCCGCGTCACGATGCCGTCAAACGGCGCCTCGAAGCGGACCTGCGTCAGCGTATGCCGGCTGCTCTGCAGCCCGGCCTGCTGCTGATTGAGCTGCGTTTCGCGGCTCTTGATTTCCTGTTCGCGCGCCGCGAGATCGCTCTCGCGCACCTGCACTTCCGTCTCCGCCCGCTCGAGCGACTCGCGCGTCGTCAAGCCGGCCGCCGACAATTCCTTTTGCCGCTTGAGCGCCTGCCGCGCGCTTTCGAGGCTGGCCCGCGCCGCCTGCAACGATGCCTTGGACTGTTCGAGCCCCGTCCGTGCGCCGGCGACCGACGCTTCGTCGCGCCGCACCGCAGCTTCGGCGTTCACCGGATCGATTTGCAGCAGGAACTGTCCGGCCTTGACGCGGTCGCCTTCGCGCACCGCCAGTTGCGTCACCCGGCCCATCGACTGCGCGCTGATGTTGACGGTCTTCTTCGGATCGATCTTGCCGGAGGCCGACACGATCGCTTCGAGGTCGCGCTTCTGGATGGTTTCGGCGGTCACGAGTACGCCGGGGTCGCCCTTGCGGGCAAAGTATGCGCTGGCGCCGCCGCCAATCAGCAACAGCACGATGACGACGATGATCCACTTCCTGCGAAACACGATCTACCCTCCGATATTGGTGTCCATCGCGGAACTAAAGTTCCGCGCTACACCGCGCGTCCATCGCGGAACTTCCATCTTCGCGCTCCGCGCTTCGGTGGACGAGAAAGTTCCGCGCTACACCGAGCCGCCGAGCACCGCAAACACCGTTGCCACCACCGCCGCAATCGCCACGTACGCCAGCAGCAACGTCCAGAGAAACCGCCGCGACGGTTGTCCGGTCGCCGCTGCCAGGCCGGCCGCTAATACCCACAGCCACCACAGCCCGAACACGTCGACCGAGCCGAGCAAGCGGGCCGGCCACGAGCCCTCTTCGAGCATCGGCAGCAAGCCGGCGAGGTTCGTCGGGCTCGTCAATGACTCGCGCACGTAATGAAGCGGCGTCGCGACGATCTGTTGCACCGCAAGTACCACGCTCGCGTGCACGGCAATCGCCAGCGCCACGACATACCGAATGCGGACGCCGCTCGCTGCCGCCAGCACCATTACGCCGAGCGCCACTAACAAGGTTACCGGCGGAGTCAACAGTAAGCGGCCGCCGCTCGTCAAATACACCAGCGTCGGCGGATCCGCCTGCAGTGCCCCGTACGCCACATCGTCCACACGCCCGCCAAGCGCCTCGACGACGCGCACACGCTCGTCGACGAGCGCCTGTCGTCCGACTCGTGTGGAGAGAAGCGCGCTTCCGCAGGCCGCGACGACCAGGACGACGACGATCCAGGCCGTCAACAACGCCGGGTCGCGAACCACTTCGGCCATCGTAGCCCGAGGCTGCCACAGCACACCCGTGATGCGGCGCACGCTACCGATTCCTTTGCAGATTCATACGAGAATCAGCCCGCATTCGTTTCCTTGACAGGCCTCCAAACTGCTGAATACCATAGACTTTCGCTTCCATTCCTGCAGGAATCCGGGCGATTTTGTATCTTCAAAAATAATATTTCATGTCGTCAAATAAATTCAAGCCCGCAATTCTAGCGGCATTCCTGTCGGTCGCAGCGGTCCAGTGGGCCGAAGCGCAGCCTCCAGTGGGGAGTCGTGCCTCAGGGATGGCCGGCGCCTTCGTGGGCGTGGCAGACGACGCTTCAGCAGTGTATTGGAACCCTGCCGGGCTGGCCACCGGGGCCTTAGCCAGTTTCGTCGTCGGCTTTGGGGAAGAAGACAGCATCCCGCGGGCCGCCGGTGTCCGGGACGGCGCCTGGCGTGGAACGGGCCGAATTGTGGCGCTCTCACTGCCTCCGGTCGGCGTCGCCTACTACCGGCAGGGGGTCTATGCGAGCGGGCCGGCCGAGCCTGCAGTATTCGGCGTTCCCGGCCGAGAAGAAGTGCGGAGCAGTGTGCACGCGCTAACCACCTCGACCGTAGGTGTGGCATTGCTCCATTCGCTGAGCGAGTACGTGGTCGTCAGTACGACGTTGAAACTGGTTCGCGGCCGTGCGGCAGCCGGATTTGCGAATACGGCGAATGCCGGGGATGCGTTGGATGCGGCGGCCGAGTTGGATGGGGATTCTGAAACAAAAGGCGACTTTGACACCGGCGTGATGGTCGCGCTCAACCAGATTCGAATGGGGTTGGTCGTGCGCAACGTAACGACGCCGTCATTTACGCTCGCGGCGGCTGGAGGCGAGCCTGTCGAGCTGGCGCGCGAGGCGCGCGCCGGCGCTGCCTGGGGGTCCGGCTGGCCGGGCATGTCCCGCGTAATCGTGGCCGTCGACGCTGATCTCCTGTCGCGTGCGACGCCGGACGGCGACCGGCAAGACCTCGCCGGCGGCGTGGAAACGTGGTGGAAGGCGCGGCGGTTCGGCGTTCGGGCCGGTGCCCGCCGGAGCATGATTGGAGCATCACGGTCGACGCTGGCGGCGGGGGTGTCGGCGGGCGTGACGGCGAGCATCTTTCTGGAGGGGCACGTGGCTCGAGGCCAGCGTGATGAACGCGAATGGAGTGTGGGTGCCAGGTTTGGTTTCTAGTAGGGCACCCCTTTATGGGGTGCCGCAGGGAGGACACGATTAAGTAGCCATGCCGGTTCGCATTGGGGAATTGCTTCTCAAGGAGAAGCGCATTTCGGCGGAACAACTCCAGGAGGCCCTGACCTATCAGCGCACCAACGGGGGCAAGCTCGGCGCCAACCTCGTGAAGCTCGGATACGTCAAGGACGAGGAGATCACCGCGCTGCTGTCGAAGCAGTACGGCGTGCCGTCCATTGCCTTGAACCAGTTCGAGATCGACCCGGCGGTGATCAAGCTCGTGCCCGCCGAAACGGCGCGCAAGTACCAGATCGTGCCCCTGAGCCGCGCCGGCGCCACGCTCACCATCGCGATGACCGACCCCACCAACGTGTTCGCCATGGACGACGTGAAGTTCATGACGGGCTACAACGTCGAGCCGGTGGTGGCGTCGGAAACCGCGGTGCTCGACTCGATCGACAAGTATTACGGCGCTGCCGGCGCCGCGGTCAACAAGGGCGGCAACCAGTCGAACCAGCAGCAGCAACGGGACCAATCCGGCGAGAGCGCGCTCGAGATGGCGACGCGCTCGCTCACCGAGATGCCGTCGATGCTGGACGATGGCGCCGACGTCCAGGTGCTGGAGGATCTCGAAGAGATCAGCGCCGAGATGCTCACGCGGCAGGGCGAGGAGGCGCCGGTCATCAAGCTGGTGAACGTCATCCTGATGTCGGCCATCTCCAAGGGCGCCAGCGATATTCACATCGAGCCGTACGAAAAGGAATACCGCGTCCGCTACCGGATGGACGGCATTCTCTACAACATCATGGCGCCGCCGCTGAAGATGCGCGACGCCATCACCTCGCGCATCAAGATCATGGCGAAGCTCGACATCGCCGAGAAGCGCCTGCCGCAGGACGGCCGCATCAAGATCCGCTTCAGCGACAACGGCGAGGCCAAGGACATCGACTTCCGCGTGTCGTGCCTGCCCACGCTGTTCGGCGAAAAGATCGTGATGCGCCTGCTCGACAAGGGCAAGCTGATGCTCGACATGACCAAGCTCGGCTTCGAG
>JANOZI010000182.1:0-4878 GCA_031429375.1 Acidobacteriota bacterium
GCGGCGCGGGTCACGTTGCCAGCCTGCGGGCCCTTGGGCCCGTCGACGATTTCAAATTCAACCGGCTGTCCCTCTTCGAGCGAGCGGAAACCGGCGCCCTGGATCGCCGAGTAGTGCACGAACACATCGCTGCCGCCTTCGCGCTCGATGAATCCGTAGCCTTTGGCGTTGTTGAACCACTTGACCTTGCCTGTAATGCGCATCGTTCTCTTCCTGTCTTGCAGGTGGCTGAGCCACCGTATTGATCGACCCCCACCGCACCCTTTCTTCGGGCACCCCCTTGGGTGCCGTCCTGGATGAGGTAGGGGCAACAAAAAAAGGCCGCAACGTGCGGCCTTCTGGTCCGCATAAATGGACTGCCGGATGATACCGACTCGTTACATTTGGTGTCAATTCCGAAAACGCGCCGACCAATTATCCGGATCTTCGACGTTTCTTCGCGCCACTTAGGTGGTGTCTCGTAATGCACACCTTTTCAGGCTGGTTTCGAGGTTTCAGATGCGCCGCGCAATTCTTAGTGTTTCAGACAAGTCGGGCCTGGTTCCGTTTGCCAAAGCCCTGACCGGGCGGGGGTTCGAGCTGGTCTCGACGGGCGGCACCGCCAGGGCTCTGGCCGAAGGCGGATTGCCGGTCGTGAACGTCAGCGACGTCACCGGTTTTCCCGAGATGATGGACGGCCGCGTCAAGACGCTGCACCCCCGGATCCACGGCGGCATTCTGGCGCGGCGGCATTATCCCGAAGATTTGCAGCTGGCCGAGCAACATGGCATCGGTCTCGTCGACCTTGTCGTCGTGAATCTCTATCCCTTTGTCGAAACCGCGGCGAAGCCGGGGATTCAGTTCGACGATCTGATCGAGCAGATCGACATCGGCGGCCCCAGCCTGGTGCGCGCCGCCGCCAAGAATTTCCGCGACGTCCTCATCGTCGTCTCGCCGGAGGATTACGACGCGGTGGTCGCCGAGCTCGATCGCGAAGGCGGGCCGTCGGTGCAGTTCCGTTTCGAGCTGGCGCGCCGCGCGTTCTCGCACACCGGCAGCTACGACACCGCGATCGCCGGCACGCTCGGCGAGGTCACGGTCGACGGCGATCAGTTCTCACGTGGCGGCGGGTCTTCCTTGTCCGCCGAAGCGCTTCGCGCGAAGGTGGAAGCGCTGCGCGCGAAGGCGGAAGGCCCGCCTGCAGTGGCGCCCGAGCTGCTTCACATCGTCGGGCACAAACTGCGTGATCTCCGCTACGGCGAAAACCCGCATCAGCCCGCCGCGTGGTATTCGCTCGATCCCGCCGTCGGCCTGGGCGCGCCGGCGATCCTGCAGGGCAAGGAGCTGTCGTTCACCAACCTGCTCGACCTCGATGCCGCGGCGCGCATCGTGCTCGAGTTCGACGAGCCGGCCGCGGCGGTGATCAAGCACACCAACCCGTGCGGCGTAGCGACCGGCGCCTCGATCGCGGAGGCCTACGTCCGCGCGCGCGAAGCGGATCCGCTCGCGGCGTTTGGCGGCATCATCGGGCTCAACCGGCCGATCGACGAAGAGACCGCACGGGCGATCGTCTCGACGTTCATCGAGGCGGTGGTCGCGCCCTCAGTCTCCAGTGATGCCGCGCAGACCGTGCTTGCGACCAAAGCCAATCTCCGCGTCGTCACCGCCGACTTCGCGCCCTTCATGCAGGCGGGTGGCGAAAAACCTTCGCCGACTGGTGGCGACAAACCTTCAGGTTTGTCGATCAGCCGGGAATACCGTTCCATTCTGGGCGCGCTGGTGGTGCAGCAACGCGATCAAGTGATTGAAGCCCACCTGCCGTGGCCGACCGGCTCGTTGAAGGTCGTGACCAAGCGCCAGCCGACGGAGACCGAATGGCAGGCGATGCGCTTTGCCTGGCGCGTGATGGCCCACGTCAAATCGAACACCGTGATCTTCACCGACGCGTTCCGCACGCTTGCGATCGGCGCCGGTCAGATGAGCCGCGTGGATGCCGTGAAAGTGGCCGTCAACAAGGCCGGAGGGTGGCAGGGCAGCGAGGCCGCGATCCTCAAGGGATCCGTCGCCGCCTCGGATGCGTTCTTCCCGTTCCGCGATGGTCTCGATGCCGTTGCGGCGGCCGGCGCAACCGCCGTCGTACAACCGGGTGGGTCGGTGAAGGATGCGGAAGTGATCGCCGCCGCGGACGAGCATGGCCTGGCCATGGTCTTCACTGGGCGACGGCATTTCCGGCACTAACCGGCCGAAGTTTCTGATGACAGTGCCGCCATGGCTCGCGCTGCTTGCGCCGCTCCCGGCGGACGTCGTGCCACAGCGAAAGCCGGTGGCGACTGCCGAGCAGCTCGAAACGGGCACGGCCGGTCCAATCGCCGATTGGCAAAGTGTGACCGTCTATCTGTCGGTGCCCGAGGGCTCGCGACATATCCTGATTACCGTTGACGGCTCGGGCAAGCTTCTGAGCGCGGGCGATCATGTGTTGTTCGTGCGCGAGCCGGCCGTGCGCGACGGCATCATGGTCGCGATCTACGACCAGGAAAGCGTCGGCGGCCGTTATGCCGACGATGGGTTGTTTCACGGAACGAGGTGGCAGACGCGGACCGAGCAGGTGGTTGATTCCGATGATGAGGTTAAGACCACGGCGACGCCGTCACCGCCATCCGAAGATGACATCGCCTCGCTCAACCGGCTCGTCGCCGACGTGATGCGCCGGGCACCGCGGCCGCGGTCGGGCGTATAGTGGCACCACAGGAGATGGCGATGAGCGCGGGGACTTCACCGGAGTAGCCTTCTTCACGATCAAGGCGTACTTGGACAAAAAATCAAAACTTGTGACTAAAAAACGCTTCGCATTCGGCCTCGACAATCGAGGGAACTAGGCCTCCTTGATTCAAGGCAAGGATGGCAGCCCCAGCGGCGCGACGGTGAAGGTCCTCGGCGGCTGGCAAGTCATCGCAGTCTGACCCTTGGCAATTCACGTCGTACTTGTCCACCCCGAGATCCACTGGAACACCGGCAACGCCGGGCGGACCTGCCTTGCGACCGGCGCGACACTGCATCTGATCGAGCCGCTTGGCTTCTCGCTCGACGAACGCCAGGTCAAACGAGCAGGACTCGACTACTGGGAGCATGTCGATCTACGCGTGTGGCCCGGCTGGAGCGAGTTCGAGCAGCAGCTCCCGTCGCTCGGCGAGCCATATTTCTTCTCGACCAAAGCGACGCGATTGTTCTGGGACGCGCCGCTTGCGACGCCGGATCGCGTCGTCCTGATCTTCGGGCGCGAGACCGGCGGGCTGCCGGCGGACCTCCATGAGCGCTACGCGGATCGTTTCGTGACCATGCCCATCCTGTCGCCGCGCGTGCGCTCGCTCAATCTGTCGTCGAGCGTGGCGATCGCGACGTATGAGGTGCTGAGGCAGCGCCGAAACTCACGAAGCGAAGCCGTTCCATAGCCTGTGGCACAATCGACCGAGGCTGGAGGTCACCATGAATCGAGCGCAATTGTTTCGTGCCGCCCTTGCGATGTGTTGCGCGGCGGCCGTGAGCCCAGCCTCGGCCCAGGGCCGGCAGCCCGGCGCCGATCCGATCATCGGGACGTGGAAACTCAATCCCGCCCACACCCACACGTCCGGACCGGTGCCGATCCTTCCACCCGCACAGCGCGTTGAAGAGTATCGGCAGACAGATACGGGGCACATCGCCTTGTCCATTACCACCACCGCGTCGGATGGGACCACGACCACGTCGAACATGCTGTTCAGCGCTCGCGGCGGCGTGGTCACTCAGCAGAACCCGTCAGAGGGGCACATGCTGGTCGAAACCCAGGTCGCCCCCGGCGAATGGCTCGTGACCTACCTCGCAAAAGGGGTTCAGCACCTGACCATGCGGAAGGTCGTGAGCACAAACGGCAGGACGATGAGGCAAACGTTTGCAGGTATGACCGCGCAGGGGCGGTCGTTCGAGGGCCTGCTGGTGTTCGATCGGCAGTAGAACGAGTCGCTGGGGCAAGAATGGACGCCGCGTCCGCTCACCAACGATTTTCCATAACAGCAGGAGTCCAGATGACAACCACTTCACGGCGGCAGTTCTTGCTGGTGAGCGCCGCGGCGATCACCAGCGGCGAGCTCGCGCCGCGCCGCATCAGTGCGGCCGCCGGTTCGCAGAGTGCCGGCCGATCGAATGCCCAACTGCCATCCGTCAAGGCGCTCGTGTTCGACGTGTTCGGCACCGTCGTCGATTGGCGTACCTCGGTGACGCAAGAAGTGGAAGCGCTCGCGAAGCGAAAGCAATTGACGGTGGACGGCGCCAAGTTCGCCGACGCCTGGCGCGGCGGCTACGGCCCCAGCATGAACCGCGTCCGAACAGGTGAGATGCCGTGGACCAGGCTCGACGGCCTTCACCGCCTGATCCTCGATAAGATCCTAATCGACTTCGGCATCACCGGGCTTTCGGAAGCCGAGACCAGCGCGCTCAATCGCGCCTGGCACCGCCTGCGGCCCTGGCCCGACGCCGTCGCGGGGCTGACGCGATTGAAGAAACGGTTCATCATCGCGCCGCTGTCGAACGGCAACATCGCGCTGATGACGGACATGGCGAAGCATTCCGGGTTGCCGTGGGACTGCATCCTGGGCGCCGAGCTGGTGCGTCACTACAAGCCTGACCCGGTGGTCTACCAGTCCGCCGCGGACTTTCTCGACTTGAAGCGCGACGAGGTGATGATGGTGGCGGCGCATCTCGGCGATCTGCGCGCGGCGAAGCACGAGGGCCTGCGCACCGCGTTTGTCTCGAGGCCGCTCGAGTTTGGACCGGGCGGCAAGCCGGACCTGAAAGCCGATGGGTCGGCCGATTTGTCCGCGAGCGATTTCAACGACCTGGCGCGACAGCTCGGCGCCTAGGCGAGAA
>JANOZI010000183.1:0-8079 GCA_031429375.1 Acidobacteriota bacterium
ACAACGGCGCACGAGTGCTGGCGCTGCTGGGCGAGCTCAACAAAGAAAAGGGCGTGACGGTGCTGCTCGCCACGCACTCGCCGGACGTCTCGGCCGCGGCGTCGCGCGTGCTGCGGATGCGGGATGGCCGGTTCGAGGATCAACAAACCTAAAGATTTGTCGCCACCACAAAAGGTTATCGCCACTACAAAGGTTCATCGCCACACCACCACCATGAGGCTCTTCCATCAATTCATCCTCAGGCCGCTCGCGGGCGACCGCGTCCGCACCGCGACGACGATCGCCGGCGTGGCGCTGGGCATCGCCGTGGTGGTGGCGATCCAGCTGACCAACGCGAGCTCGGTGCGCGGGTTCGAGCGCGCGCTCGAAACGGTGGCCGGCAAGACGGCGGTCGAGGTGATCGGCGCCGGTGCGGGCGTGGACGAAAGCCTGCTGCCGTCGCTCGGGTGGCTGCGCGAGTACGGCGTGATCAGCCCGGTGATCGAAGGCAGCGCGGCGCTCGTGATCGGCGACGTCACGCGGCTGTCGCGGCGCGAGATGGAAGCCGTCAAGGTGCTCGGCGTCGACATCCTGCGCGATCAGCCGTTCAGGGATTACCGGTTGTTGGAGATGGCAAACGACAAACCTAAAGGTTTGTCGCCACAGGAAACGGCGACTGACATCACGACGCAGAAGTTTCTCGAGATCCTGACCGACGAGCGCTCGGTGGTGATTACCGAGAAGCTCGCGCGGCGGCGCGGCTTCACGATTGGCGGCGAGATCCAGCTGATGATCGGCGACCGCGTCGGTTCGTACATCGTGCGCGGACTGCTGAAAGACGAGGGCCCGGCGCGCGTGCTCGACGGCAACTTCATGTTGATGGACATCGCGGCGGCGCAACTGGCATTCGACCGGATGGGCCGGATCGACCGCCTCGACGTGCTGCTACCCGACGGCGCCGACCTGGATGCCTCGCTCGCGGCCATCGCGAAACGGGTGCCGCCCGGGCTGACGGCGCAGCGGCCGGGACGGCGTGGCGAGCAGGTCGAAACCATGCTCGCGGCGTTCCACACCAACCTGACCGCCCTCTCCTGGATCGCCCTGATCGTCGGGCTGTTCCTCGTTTACAACACGGTGACGATCTCGGTGGTCGCGCGCCGGCAGGAGATCGGCACGTTGCGGGCCCTGGGCCTGACGCGGCGAAAAGTGCTGGCGTTGTTTCTCGGCGAGGCCGCTGCGCTGGCGGTGGCGGGGATCGCCGTGGGCCTGGCGCTGGCGCGGCTGCTCGCAGACGTCGCGGTCGGCATGACGGCGTCAACGGTCAGCACGATCTATATCGCGACGGTTGCAGCGCCCCCGGACATGAACTGGAGCCACGTCGGCCTGGCGGTGGCGATCGGGCTGCCGCTGTCGCTGCTCGCCGCCGCCGTTCCGGCGCTCGAAGCCAGCCGCGTGCCGCCGACGGCGGCGATGCGGGGGCACGACACCCTCGAGATGCGGCGGCGGCTCAGGCCGGTGATGCTGATCGCGCCGGCGATCGTGCTCGCGATCGCCTACGGCCTCGCGCTGATGCCGGTGGTCGGCCGCCGCCCGCTGTTCGGCTACGCATCGGCGTTCGCGATCGTGATCGGCGCCGCGCTGCTGGTGCCGGCGATCATGTTCGGGCTGGCCGGCCTCAGCCGCGCCATGCTGCGCCGCCACCTTGGCGTCGCGGGCCTGCTCGCGCACGCCAACCTGACGGCGGCGATTCCACGGCTGTCGATCTCGGTCGCGGCGTTGTCGGTGAGCCTCGCGATGATGGTGGCGATCGCCGTGATGATCGGCAGCTTTCGCGATACGGTGGTCTACTGGGTGGGCCAGACATTGAAAGCGGACCTGTTCATCGGCCCGGGCGTCCGTCCGACCACCGGCTCCGGCCAGACGGTGTCGCCCGAAGTGATCGCCGCAGTCGAGCGCCATCCCGACGTGGCCGGGGTCGATCCGTTTCGCAACGTCGATCTGGTCTACGAGGGCAACCTCACCGTGCTCGGCGCAGGCACGTTCGACGTCGTGCTGAGGCACGGCTCGCTGCTCTTCAAGAGCCCCGGCGATGCCCGGGTGCAGCTGCAGAACGCGATCGGGCGTGATGCCGTGATCGTGTCCGAGGCGTTTTCGAACCGCTATCACAAGAAGGACGGCGACACCCTCTCGCTGCAGACGCCACACGGATTCAGGGACTTCACGATCGCCGCCGTGTATTACGACTATGCGAGCGATCGCGGCGTCATCGTGATGGACCGCGGCACGTTCGCCACCTATTACGGCGTGCTGCCGCCAACAGGCGTGGCGGCGTACCTGAAGACCGGCGCCGATCCGGAGAAGGTGCGCTCGGAGATCCTGGCGACGCTCGACGAGGGCCACCGCGCGTTCATCTACAGCAACCAGACGCTGCGCACCGAGATCCTGCGGGTGTTCGACAGCACGTTTGCGATCACCTACTCGCTCGAGGTGATCGCCATCATCGTGGCGATGCTCGGCGTGGCCGGCACGCTGCTCACGCTGGTGCTCGAACGGCGCCGGGATCTGTCGCTGTTGCGGCTGACCGGCGCGGACCGTTCGCAGGTACAGCGCATGGTGATCATCGAAGCGGCGCTGATCGGCGCGGTCAGCCAGGGCATCGGCCTCGCCGTGGGCTTCGGGCTGTCACTGGTGCTGATCTATGTGATCAACGTGCAAAGCTTTGGCTGGACGATTCAGTTTCACCTGCCGGTGGCGTTCCTGATCCAGGCCTCGATCGTGGTGATTATCGCGACCTCGATTGCCGGAATCTATCCGGCGCGCCGCGCCGCGCAGCTCGTTCTTACCCATGACGAATAATAAAAGCCTCACACGGAATCACGGAAACACGGAAACACGGAATGTGGATTTCCAAAAACGTTTTCTGTGTTTCTGTGTTTCAGCCTGTCCTGAGCGACGCTCGCGTTTTCTCGAGCGGAGTCGAAGGGTGTTTCTGCGTAATGCATTTGTCTCGAGTATCGCAGTCGTGTTGTTCCTGGCGGCCGGCCTCAAGAGTGCGACGCAGTGGAAGGAAGCCTCGCCCGGCTACGTGTTTTCGTTTCCGAACGATCACGCCAGCCATCCCGACTACAAGATCGAATGGTGGTACTACACCGGCAACGTGTCGACCCGGGACGGCCGGCGCTTCGGTTATCAAGTGACGTTCTTCCGCGTCGGTGTCGACGCCGCGCCGGCCAACCCGTCGCGGTGGGCGATTCGCGATTTGTTCATGACGCACCTCGCCGTGAGCGATCCCAAAGGCCGCCGCTACCGTTATGCCGAGAAGCTGACGCGCGGCGGGCCGGGGCTGGCCGGCGCGGAGGTCGATCGCTATCACGTCTGGAACGAAGACTGGACGGCCTCGCTCGACGACAGCGGCCGCCACGTGCTGCAGGCTCATCCTTCGACTCGCGCCGGCCTTCGGGAGCCGCAGGCCGCCGCTCGCTCAGGACAAGGGGGCGATGGCGTTGGAATCGACCTGGTCCTCGACCCGGGCAAGCCGCCGGCGATCAACGGGGTCAACGGGATCAGCCAGAAGGGCGAGCAGGCCGGCAACGCCTCGCACTATTACTCGATGACCCGCATGCCGACGCGCGGCACGATCACCGTGGACGGCGAGCGCTTCGAAGTCAGCGGCCTGACCTGGATGGATCACGAGTTCGGCACCAGCTTTCTCGAGCCCGGCCAGCGCGGCTGGGACTGGCTGTCGATTCAACTCGCCGACGGCCGCGAGCTGATGCTGTATCAGCTGCGCAGGAGCGACGGTAGCCGCGATCCGCGATCGAGCGGCACGGTGGTCGCCGCCGACGGCCGCACACCCACCTCGCCGCCGGCGATTTTTCACTCACGCCCGGACGACGTCCTTTCCGCGCCGCAAACGGTGCCGTCTACCCCGTCGAGTGGGCGATCGCGATTCCGTCGCAGAAGATCGACCTGGAGGTCACGACGCCGCTCGACAACCAGGAGCTCGACCTCGGCCGCAGCACCGGGGTCGCCTATTGGGAAGGCGCGATCGATGTCGCCGGACGAAGCGCCGGTCAGGATGTCAGCGGACGCGGCTACCTCGAGATGACGGGGTACAAGGACAGTCTTGGAAGAGTGCTTTCGCAGAAATAACCAATAACCAATTAACAATAACCAAAATAACTCTTGTCGTTATTCGTAATTGGTTATTGGTTATTCGTAATTGGTTATTAGACATGCAAGCAGCAGTAGTGGGCGCGGGCGTTGCGGGTTTGACGGCGGCCCGCGCTCTGAAGGATGCGGGCCATCAGGTCGTCGTCTTCGAAAAAGCCTCTGTCCCCGGCGGACGCATGGCGACGAGGGTCGTGCCGAACGTCGAGAAGCCGCGCGGCACCACCGACCTGGTGTTCGATCACGGCGCTCAGTACTTCACGGCCAGGGATCCCCGGTTTGCCGCCGCGGTCGCACAGTGGGAGCGCGATCGCCTCGCCGCCCCCTGGACACCACGCATCGTCAGCTTCGACGGTGAAGGCTGGGAGGAGGTGGCGCCCGGCGTCGATCGCTACGTCGGGCTACCGGGCATGAGCGCGATCGCCAATGCCCTCGCGCGGCCGCTCGACGTGCGCTACTCGCACAACATCGAATCGCTGGAGCCGCTGGTGCGGGAGTTCGATCGCGTGATCGTGGCCGTACCATCCGATCAGGCAAGGGCGCTGGTTTCCTGCGTCCCGGCGCTCGAGGCCCGGCTGACGCCGGTCACGATGAAGCCGTGCTGGGCGGTGCTGGCCGCTTTCGAGGAACCGGTCGCGGCGCGGTTCGACGCGGCCTTCGTTTCCGGCAGCGCGCTGGGATGGATGGCGCGAAACCAGTCGAAGCCCAAGCGCGACCGGAAGGTCGATACATGGGTGCTGCACGCCACCACCACCTGGAGTGCGGCACACGTGGACGATGAGGCGGACCTGGTGGGTGCGTTCCTGATGGAGGCGTTCGAAGACCTGGTGCGGGCGGGCCTGCCGCGCGCGTTCTACGCCACCACGCACCGGTGGCAATACGCGGTCGCCGATCCGCCGCTCGCGATCGGCGCGATTGACGATGCCGAGTCGAGCATTACGGTGTGTGGCGATTGGTGCGCGGGTTCGCGCGTCGAAGATGGTTTCCTGAGTGGTCTGGCGGCCGCGGCTCAAGTTATAGCCACGAAGATCACGAAGAAACCTTAGTCTTCGCATTTCTTCGTGCCTTCGTGGCTACTCGTCTTTCTTTAGTGCCTTCTTCTTATTACTCTTCACAACCCTCCCCCGATCGCCGCCGGTCCAGCGCATCTGCACCAGCGTGCCGAAGGCGCCGAGCGCGAACCAGGTCCACGGCAGCCAGCCGAGGCCGGGCACCGGATTCATCGGATACGCCACCCAGATATCGCCTTGCGCCGCGGCTTTCATCGGACCGCTGTCACCCATCAGCGCCAGCCCCCCCACGAGCAGGGTCCAGGCCCCGCCGAATGCGGTGGCGAGGATGATGACGTAACGCTGCAGCCACGTCGCCAGCAGCGCGCCGGCGACCGAGAACAGGATCACGGTGAAGGGGTGCGGGTCGCCCTCGACCTGGGTCCAGATCAGGTTGACGAGCAGCGCGCCGATGCCCGCGCCGATCAGGGCCACGCCCACGAAGTAGGCGCCCAGCAGCAGCGTGGCGCCCACCAGGCCGCCGACGATGCCCGCAATCACCATCGACGTGGTGTCGTTGGAGCCAAACACCGAGGTGGCCACGATCGCGCCGATGATGAAGCCGAACACGGCGAGCACGACCTTGAAGAGGCGGTAGCCGAGGAAGCACGCGAGCAATCCGCCGGCGATCAGCACGGCGGCAGCGGGCACCTGATACGCGGCAGGCAGCATTGGGGGCTCTATAATCTCAGATTGCAGATCTCAGATTTCAGAATTTTTTACTTCTGCAATCTGACATCTGCGATCTGAGATCTCAGACCTCCCGCCTGCCTTCCATCGACTTGCCCATCGTCAGGTCGTCGGCATAATCGAGGTCGCTGCCGACCGGAATACCCATCGCGATGCGCGTCACCCGGATGCCCATCGGCTTGAGCAGACGCGCCAGGTAGATCGCGGTGGCCTCGCCTTCGACGGTGGGATTGGTGGCGAGAATGACCTCGTCGACGCCGTCGACGCCGACGCGCGCCAGCAGGCCCTTGTTCTTCAGGTCGTCCGGCCCCACGCCCTGCAGCGGCGAGATCGCGCCCATCAGCACGTGATACACGCCCTTGAAGCCGCCGGCGCGGTCGACAACGTTGACGTTCTGGGGCTCTTCGACCACGCAGATGACGCGGTGGTCGCGGGCCGAGTCGTTGCACATCGCGCACGGATCGACGTCGGTGATGTTGTTGCAGGTCGTGCAATAGGTGACGCGATCCTTGACGTCGCGGATCGCGGCGCACAGCCGCTCGGCGTCTTCGCGCGGCGTGCGCAGCACGTGGAAGGCCAGCCGCTGGGCGTTTTTCGCGCCGATGCCGGGGAGCTTCTTGAACTGATCGACAAGTTCCTGCAGGGACGCGGGCAGCGCCATCAGAGGCCGGGAATGCCCAGGCCGCCGAGCAGGCCGCCCATGCGTTGCTTCATCGCCTCGTCGACCTTGCGATGCGCGTCGTTGACCGCGGCGACCACGAGATCCTGCAGCATCGCGACGTCTTCCTTCGACACGACTTCAGGATCGATCGTGATCTTCTGCAGATGCTTGTGGCCGTCAACGGTGACCGTGACCATGCCGCCGCCGGCGGTGGCCTCGACTCGCAGCTCGCTCATCTGCTGCTGCAGGCGCTCTTGCATCTCTTGCGCCTGCTTCATCATTTTTTGCATATCCATAGGGCTTGGGACTTGGGGCTTGGGCTTGAGACTTGGGACGTGGGGCACTCGGGCTGCGGCTCTTGCGCAAGCCTCAAGCCTCAGGACTCAAGCCTATACCTCTTCCACCGTCGTTTTTTCCACCGGGAAGATTTCAAGTACGGCCTGCACGGTGGCATTGGCCATCGCCTGCGCGTTGACGTCTTCCGGGCTGGCGCGTGGTGTCACCACCGGAGGCGGCGGCGCCGCCGCCGGCGACGGCTCGGCCAGCGTGATGGTCACGGGCACCGGTTTGCCGGCGAGTTTTTCGGCAACCTGCTGCAGCCATGCCCGCTGATCGTCAGCCTGCTGCTTGGCATTTTTCTGGTTCGCTTGAAATACGAAACCGATGCCGGACGGAGTCACGTCGATGCGGAACGCTTGCGCCACCACCAGGTTGTAAAACGTGGATTTAGCCGACTTGATCTCTGCCAGCAACCGATCCTTTAACTGGCCACCGTCGCTGGTCGCACCGCTCTCCGTGTTTTCGGTGCGTACAGTGCGTACAGTTCCAGGGGTGCGTACAGTGCTCTCGGTGCCAAGCGTACTCTGTGCTTTTGACGCCTGTGCACCGGCCACCCTTGGCACTGTTGGCACTGTTGGCACTGTTGGCACTTGTGCACTGGGCACATTTGGAACCGTACGCACTGTACGCACATTAGCTTTTTCGGCGAGCCCCAACAGTTCCGAGAGGGGGGCGAGCTTCCGCAGGTGCATAAGCCTGAGGAGCGCCATTTCGAGATTGTACCGCGGCTGATCAGACACTCGAACTTCCTGCTCTGCTTTCGTCAGCAGATCGAAGGCCCGCATCAGGTCCTCGCGCGACCATTGGCCCGACGTCGCGAGCAGGCGATCGCGCTCGGCGTCGCCGGCGACATCCGGATCGGACGCACGTTTCGGGTCGACCGACAGGATCAGCAGGTCCCGCGTTGCGCGGGCCAGCTCGCGGCACAGCAGGCGCAGCTCGTAGCCGCGCTCGATCGCCCGCTCGACCAGCGTGAACGCCGCGGGCGCATCCTCCGACACCACGGCCTCCAGCATGTCGAACACCAGGTCGCGGCCCACCAGGCCGAGCACGGTGACCACGTCGTCCACCGCGATCTGATCGCCGGCAAAGGCACGGACCTGGTCGAAGGCGCTCAGCGAATCGCGCATGCTGCCCTCGCCGGCGCGCGCGAGCAGCGCCAGCCCTTCCTCGGGGATCTCGATCTGTTCT
>JANOZI010000184.1:0-4036 GCA_031429375.1 Acidobacteriota bacterium
CGCGCCGCCCTCAGCAAGGTCAGCGACGGCGAGTGGGCGAGCCGGCAGCTCGCCGCGCTCCAACAGGTGTGGGCCGATGCGCGGGCCGATGTTCCTTACTATGCCGATCTGGTGGCGAAGCAATTGGCGCCCGCGGAGATCCGGTCGTGGCAGGACGTCGGGGCGATCCCGATCCTGACTCGCGAGACGTTTCAAAATCATCCTGAACTGTTCCTCCGGCGCTCGCGGCAGCCGGACAACTTCATGCGGACGGCCGGATCGACCGGCACGCCCCTGAAGATCGGCATGACCCAGGCGGAACGCGATCTCATGCGGGTGGTCAAGATCGCCGCCTGGCAAGAGTTCGGCTACACGCCCGCCTCCCGCGTGTTCCTGATGTGGGGCCACTCCCACTTGCTTGGCACCGGCGCGCGCGGCACCGTGAATCATCTGAAGCGCACCGTTGCCGATCGCTTGCTGGGGTACCGGCGAGTGGACGCCTACCGGCTCAGCCCGGAAATTTGCGCCCAGTACGCCGAAGAGCTGATTGCGTTCAGCCCGATGGCGTTCATCAGCTACGCCTCGGCCCTCGACTTGTTCGCGCGCTATACCCTCGCGTACCGCGAGCGGTTTCGCGCGCTTGGCTTGCGCTTCGTGCTCGCCACTGCCGAGCCGCCGCCGCGGCCCGACACGGTGTCGCGGCTCGAAGATCTGTTCGAGTGTCCGGTGGTCGAAGAGTACGGCGGCGCCGAGTTTGGCCAGGTCGCCTTCAAACGCGGGCGCGAGCCGTTCGAGGTCTACCATGACCTGAATTATCTCGAATGCGCTCCGCCCGGGCCGGACGACGAGGGCGCCGAGCCGGCGTTGGTCACGACGCTTTACCGGCGCTACGTTCCGTTGATCCGGTATCGCGTCGGCGACGCGCTGGTTGGAGCGGAGCGGCTGGCCAACAATCATGTGCGCCGTTTCACAGCCGTCGCCGGGCGCGTCAACGATGTCATCAAGCTCGCCGGCGGCGATTCGATTCACAGCGTCGCGATCTTCCACTGCATTCACCAGGAGGACGATGTGCACTCGATCCAGGTGGTGGTGACCGACGAGGGCATCGACGCGTGCCTCGTGGCGGATGAGGGCGACCGTGCGGCGATGGAGGGGCGCATCCGGCGCCGGCTGGCGCAGGTCCATCCCGCGCTCGCGCGGGTGCGCTTCCGATACGTCCAGGATCACGAGACCAGCCGCGCCGGCAAGCGCCGGTGGTACATCGATCGACGGACGGCAGCCCCATGTGTGGAATCGCCGGCATCCTGACGCGGGCCGCGGATGGCTCCGAGGCCGCGAGCGTCGGCGTGATGCAAGAGGCCTTGCGGCATCGCGGTCCCGACGATCGCGGCACGTGGCAGGCGCCGTCCGGCCACGCCACGTTCGGCAACACTCGCCTGGCCATTCTCGATCTGTCGCGGGCCGGCCATCAGCCGATGTCGACCGCCGATGGCCGATTGACCATCACATTCAACGGCGCCATTTACAACTTCAAAGCGCTGCGCGAGGTGCTGGAACAGCGCGGCATCCGCCTTCGATCCGACACGGATACCGAGGTGATTCTCGGCGCCTACGACGCGTTCGGCGCGGCCTGTGTTGATCACCTCCGCGGCATGTTCGCCTTCGCGATCTGGGATGAGCGCGATCGCACGTGCTTCCTCGCCCGCGACCGCTTTGGCATCAAGCCGTTGTATTACCAGGCCGAGGGCGGCCGGCTGATGTTTGCCTCCGAAGTGCGGGCGCTGCTGGCCACGGGTGAGGTGCCGGCGGATCTCGACGGCGATGCGATGTTCGCGTACTTCCGCGCCGGCTCGGTGCAGGAACCGCGCACCTTGTTGAAGAGCGTGCGATGCCTCGAGGCCGGGCACGTGGCCACATGGCGCGACGGCCGGCTGCAAACGCGGGAGTACTGGCGCGTGTCGTTCCCGCCCGCCGCCGCCCCGGCTGACCCCGTCGCGGCGACGCACGCGGCGCTGGTCGATTCGGTCCGCCATCACTTTGTCAGCGACGTGCCGGTGGGCATCCTCCTCAGCGGCGGCGTCGATTCGACGTCACTGGTCGCCCTGGCCCGGCACGCCGGCGTCGGTGATCTGCGAACCTTCACCCTGTCGATCCCCGGCTTCGAAGCGGACGAAAGCGATCGCGCGCGCCGCACCGCGGAGCATTTCGGCACCCGGCACGAGGAATACCGCGTCGGTGCCATGGCGGGCCGTGACTTGTTCACGGGCTTTCTGCAGGCGATGGATCAGCCGAGCATCGACGGCCTCAACACCTTTGCCGTGGCGGGGTTGGCGAGCCGTCACGGAATGAAGGTGATGCTGAGCGGCCTGGGCGCTGACGAGATGTTCGGCGGCTACCCGTCGTTTGCGAATGTGCCGAGACTGGCGCGCTGGAGTCGCACGCTGGCCAGGGCGGGCCCCGTGCGGAGCACGGTCGCGAACGTGCTCGGCGCCAGCGGCGACCCACGGCATCGCCGGGTGGCTGATTTCCTGACGCAGCGTCCAACCCTTTCGGCGGGGTACGCCACCTACCGCGGCATTTTCACGCGCGCCGAGTCACGAATTCTCGCCGAACGGTATTCGGGAGCGGCTTGTTGGACCGATGATGAAGAGCCGCCGGATGACGAGGGCGACGCGACCGCGCAAGATGCCGTCAGCCGGCTCGAGCTGTCGCGGTACGTGAGAAATCAATTGCTGCGCGACAGTGATGTCATGTGCATGGCCTTTGGCCTGGAGTTGCGGACGCCGTATCTGGACGGCGATCTGTTCGACGCGCTCGCCCGTATTCCCGCGGCCGAGCGGCTGGCGCCGGGCAAACGACTCCTGCTCGACGCCGTCCCGAACCTGCCGGACGGGGTTGCGTGGCGCCCGAAGCGCTGCTTTCAGTTCCCGTTCGACGATTGGTTGGATCAAGAATGGCAGCAGATCTTCGCCAGTATCGAGCGGACCTGCCCGGTGCCGGCGGGCCGGTGGTATCGCAAGTGGTGCGTGTTCGTCCTCGAGCATTGGCTCGAAACAGTGAATAACGGAGTGCGCGCGTGGACGTAGCAGAGACCGGCCACGGCACCGCGGCCCCGGCCGAAGAGGTTAGTTTCGCCACGAAATCGACCGGCCCGATGGTCGGGTTCGTGATGGCGCTGCTCGGCACGCTGGCCACCGTTATCCTTTTCCCTGACCAGCCGACGCCGCGCGGCGCGCTGTTCGTGCCGGGGTTAATCCTCTCGGCCGCGATCATCGTGGTGCCGATGATGCGCGCGCTGACGGGTGCGGCGACGAAGATGAACGCCGAGAACTTCGTCGCCATCGGCTATGTGTTCTGGCTGCTGCTCGATCTGATCCAGGGCGCATACGACTTGCGAGACGCGTCGGACGAAGCGATCCAGCTGGCGCTCATCGCCATCGGGCTGTCGTCGGCTGCGATGTGGCTGGGGGTGGCCGGCCGGCCGTGGCCGCTGCCGCGCAGCTTCGTCGATCTGTCCAACACGCCGCTCGATAGCCGAACCATCGGGCGGCTGGTCCCGATTTGTTTCTTCCTCGGGATGCTGAACTATTTGTATGCGGTCGGGTTCGACATTCCCCTGATGTTTTCCTACCTGGGCGAGCAGCGGTGGTCGGCGCCGTGGGGACGTGCGCAACTGGGCGGGTGGGGCTCCTTCATCGACCAGATGCCGTACTTCGGCTACGTGCTCCCGAGCCTGACGGCGCTGCTCATCGTCCGGCGCGGCTTCGCGTTCCAAACCTGGGTGGCGATCGTGTTGTCGGCCATCATGCTGGCGTTCCTGGCGCAGGGAGGGGGACGCCGCATCATCGGCGTGACGGTCGGCGCCGCCATCATCGTGTGGGTCCAGTCGCAGCCCTCGCTCAACCTGCGCAAGATTCTGGTCGCCGGCGCAGCGATGATCGGATTGTTGTGGGCGATGCAGTTCATGCTCAACATCCGCACGATCGGCTACGACGAGTTCATGTTCAGCGGCAAAAGCGATTACGACTATTTGCACGTCGACGACAATTTCCTGCGG
>JANOZI010000185.1:0-3351 GCA_031429375.1 Acidobacteriota bacterium
CGAGTCGGGGGATGGCGCGCCGTGGCCGTCGGGCAGGCCTACATCCTGGCGCGGTTGGCCATCAGGCTCACGTTTGGCGCATCGGAAGTGCGGCTGTTCCAGTCGTTGCGGGCCACAGAGTAGCCACAGATTAGACGCAGATTAGACGCAGATTTAGGACGCGCACTCAGATTCGCGCGCCTCCGCATTTTGACAACGGGCCCGAGCGGCGGCCGTAGGCCGCCGTCACGAGGCAGTGGATCCAGATTCGAGAGAGGCGCAAGACGACCGACGCCTTTCTCGAATCTGGATCCTCTGCCTCGTGACTCGGACGCCCCCGTGGCTTGTGGCGTCCTCGGGCCCTCAGGCATCTGTGTCTAATCTGTGTCTAATCTGCGGCTGAATTTGATACCGCGCTGAAACGCATGATGCGGATGGAGCGCTTCACAACCTTCCGATCGGCCATCGCGCTCAGGTGGCGTCCGTCGGCCGCGTGTATCCCGGGCCGCCGGCGGCGAGGTAGCCGCGGCTCTCGCCCGACGCCGACGGGCTGATCCAGAACGCGAACAACCGCGCCCGCGCGAGCGTGAAGCGCAGCCGCACGGCTTGTCCGGCGAGCCCCGACAGCGACGGTGCTCCCTTCCACTTCACGGCCAGCCGCGTGCCGTCGCCAGACACCGGTACGCACCCCTCGAGCGTGAACGGCTCGATGACCCGGCCGGCGGCATCGAGCACCTCAACGCGGATTGAGCCGTCGATCACGGCGTTGACGAACAGGTGCTGCCCGGAAAACTTGATCGGCCGCGTCGTGATCCGCGGTGCGCCCTGCGCCGCCAATCGAGGTGCCCCAGGCGGCCACTGGTCGCTGAGCGACGCGAACCCATCGCGCCGCAGTGTAGCCAACCCGGTGCTGCACTCGCCCGGCAAATTGCTGCCCGGAATACCCTGCCGCCCGCTGACGTAGAAGTACAGACGATCGCCGACTACGAGGCAGCAGCCGCCGGCTGATTGCACGTTGCTCCAATTCCAGTCGCCCTGCCGCTCCGACACCGGAATGAACGGCTCGCGCGAGGTTCGAGACCAGTGAAAGCCGTCGCGGCTGAACGCGACGCACAGGTCGTTGGGTTTTTCACGATCGGGACGCTCGCCGCGAAACATCGTGACGAGTCCCAGCATCACGCTCTCGTACGCCACCGCGTCGAGGTTGTAGATCTGCGGCGTTGTCTGCAAGTCGGCCCGCCGCACGTCGAGCGCGTCGGCGCCAACCCACGTCACCGGGCCGGTGGCTTCCCATCGGGCGGTTCGGAAATCACGCGACTCCACGTACTGCCGGTAGCGGGTCATGTTCGGCTCGTCCGCACGCAGGCTGAACACCCACACCCCGCGGAATGGATTGCGGAAGAATGTGCTGCGATCCTGGCAGGGTCCGGTGAGGCCGGCGTCGCGCCAATGCACGCCGTCGGCCGAGACCGAGCGCCGGAGCGTGCGCGTATCGTCGAGCGCGAAACTCGCCATCTTGAACCGCTCGCCGGCAGCCGCCTCGAGGTCAAGCCACACCGTGTTCGAGTCTCGCCGCCGGTTCGAGACGATGTTGGTGCCGCGCACCACGTCGAGGGCGGGCCGCTCCCACGACAGCCCGTCGCGCGAGACCGCGAGCGCCGTGTGCTGTTGGTAGCCGCCCATGTACCACATCTTGAACAGCCGGTCGGAGGGATCGAAGAACACGCCGTCGCTGAACACCATCGCGGTTGGGCTTGGCGACGTGCCGGTCATCACCGCGTACGGATCACGGCGTTCCCAATCGCGCACCGGCGCGAGCACGGGATTGTTCGAGTGGTATTCGGCCTGGTGGAAAACGCGATGCAGCGACGATTCTTCGATCAGGAAATCGTCCACGAACAACTGCCGCCCGATGTCGACGTTGATCACCTCCGGCGGCGCCGCAAGGTACGGCGGCCGTAGCGGCTGCGGCGACAGCTCGCGGCGGATCGGCGGCCACGGCTGCGGCAAGACGATGCCGTTGTAGAGCGTTTCGCGCGACGGCGCTTGCGCGAACCCCCGGGCCGGCAGCGCGAGCCCCGCGATCGCGGTCTTCAGAAACGCCCGTCGCGTGACGCCGGTCAATGAGCGGAACACCGGCAGGTATACTAACTCAATGCTTCGGCGGGTTCGTGAGGCCGTCGGTCACGATCCGCTACGCCCGCTCCTCATCCTCGCATCCGCGACATTCCTGCTGTACTGGATCACGCTCGCACCAAGCTTCTCGTGGGGCGACAGCGCCGATTTGCCCCTCCGCGTGTACGGCGAACCGCAGTCCGAAGCTCGAGCCACCGCGCGCGATTATGTCCTGTACCGGCTTGTTGGCCGCGCCTTCTTGTATCTGCCGTTTGGCGACGTCGCGTATCGCCTCAACCTGTTGAGCGCGACCGCCTCCGTCGCCGGGGTGATGGCGGTGTTCCAGATGGTTCGGCGCCGCACCGGCCGTGACGGCCCCGCGGTTGTTGCGGCTTTGGCGCTCGCGTGCTCGCACACGTGGTGGTGGATGTCAGTGGTCAGCGAGATCTACACGTTCGCCGGGTGCCTGATGTTGTGGTCGCTATGGTTCTGGCTGGAATGGAGCCGCCGTGGCGGCCGAGGCTGGCTGATCGCGGCTGGGTTCATGTCGGGACTCGCCGCCTCCGCGCATGGCGCCGGCGTGTTGTTGTTGTTGCCGGCCGCGTTCTACGCCTATCGATTCCGCGATCGTGCTCGTGGCCGCGATTGGCTTGCCGCCGGCCTGGCCATGCTGGCCGGGTCGGCGTTCACCATTGCGATGGTTGTGGACGCACTCGCGCTGGGCGGCATCGGCGGACTCAGAGAGGCGATCGATGCCAGCAACCCGATGGTGGTCGCGCCGTTCTGGCGCACGCTGATCAAGGGCGGCGCGCTGATGCTCTATCAATACCCAGGGCTCGCCACGATCTTCGGCGCAGTGGGTCTCGCGCAGGCGTGGACCAGCCGCGAGCCGTGGGATCGGCTCGCCCTCGCCTCATGGGCGGTGCTGTGGGCCTGGGCGGTGTTCAGCCGGATTCCCGATGTGTTCAACGCGTACTGCCTCTCGTTCGCGCTGTTTGCGCCGCTGGTCGGCATGGGCGCAGCGGCCGCACTCAAAAGATTGAAAGCGTGGGGTATGAAACCGGCGACCGCCGCCCGCGCCTGCGCGGTCGCGGTCGTGGCCTTGCCGATGATGATCTATCCCGCAGCGCCGGCGGTGGCGAGCTATCTCGAGCGCGACCTCACCGGCGCGAGGGCGTGTCCCGAGCGCGACAACAACTGGTACTTCCTGTTCCCGCCCAAGCAGTATGACGATGGCCCGCGGCGGTTCGCGGAAGG
>JANOZI010000186.1:0-1829 GCA_031429375.1 Acidobacteriota bacterium
CGGTGGTCGACGGCGTCTGAATCGCAACGCCTGATGACCATCCTGAAGGAGAAGGGGCCGGAAGCGCTGCTCAAGTCGCTTCGCGACCTGAAGGCGGTTGGCTCCATCAAGACGCCCGGCAACCTCGCTTATGACCTGCGCTTCGCCTATACGCAGCCCGGCGAGGACGGCGGCCAGCGAATTTTCCTGGCGACCGATCGGCCGATTTCATTCTGGGAGGCGGTCAACCGGCCGCGCGTCAATGACTATCCGTTTACCTTTATCGAGTTGCGGGTGAACCGCGAAGGCGCAGGCGAAGGCAAACTGAACCTGGCGACCAAGGTCACTTTGAGCCGCGACGCCAAGACGATGGAGCTGGAGAATTACCAGGCGCAACCGATTCAACTCAACGAGGTTCGGAGGCGTTCACGGTAAACCACAAGGTGCTGACGCGCGGTCGTGGAGCTCAGCGCCGCGCCACGACAATCCGGCTGGCCATGCTCACCTTCAGGCCATCGGTGCGGTTGTCGAGATAGCGTCGATTGATGGTGTCGGCGTCGAGATCGTCGATCGTCGTAAAGCCGGCGCCTGCGAGATCCGCCCGCAGCTGAGCCGGCTCGAAGAACGAAATCCACGGCTCGCCCTGGGCAGCCAGGCGTTTCAACAGTGTGCGATAGAACAACCGGATGAGCCAGGGGACAGCAGCCGGCGGCAACGCGTAGTCGAAGATCAGCACCGTGCCTGCGGGCAGCGACGCCACGAACCGCAACGTTTCGAGGATGTCCTTCCGATCCAGGTACATGACGACGCCAAGCCACGCCAACACCGCGGGCCTGGCGCGATCGAAACCGGCGGCCTCGAGCACGGCGGGCAGGGCCTCGTGCGTGAAATCGCACGGAACGAATGTGACCCGATCGGGAACCGGGACGCCTGCCGCGGCGAGCCGCTCCTGCTTGAGCCGCTGGGTCGATGGTTGATCGACCTCAAAGACCTGCAGTCCGGTGTGGCGGTTGCGATAGCCGAAGGTGTCGAGCCCCGCGCCCAACAGGACGTACTGCCCGACCCCGCGGGCGGCCGCATCCGCCACTTCATCCTCTGCGATCCGGCTGCGCACGACGACGGTCGCGCGCAGCGGCTTCGTGATTAGGGAGTTGAAGCCGCGGTTGGAGCGGTCGCGGAGCAACGCAACCTGATCTGGCGCAACCATCCGGATCGCCAGAGGATCGACCAGGACCAACGGGGTGTCGACGACCTGGTGTGCGGCGCGCTCCAACGCCATCCGCTCGGCCGTGCGGCTGGGCACGCCTTCGATCATCATGAGATCCTAGGCGAGAATCTGCTCGCGGGCGCAGTTCTTGCTTGATCACCCGGCACATGAGTACCACACGTCCGTTCCCAGTTGTTGTTGTCGTCGCGCTGGTTGCCGCGATCGGATGCAGTACGACGTCCGGCCTGGGAGAAATCCAGGGTTTCGGACCGAACCCAGTGCTGCCGCCACCAGCCACCTCGCTGATCCCGACGACCAATGTCGTCAAGGCGATCGGGTGGAAGGCGGACGCGACGCCCACTGCCGCTCCGGGCTCAAGCGTCGTGGCGTTTGCGCGCGGCCTCGACCACCCGCGCTGGCTCTACGTGCTTCCGAACGGCGATGTGCTGGTCGCGGAGACCAACGGGCCGCCGGGTGCCGGCAATGTCAAGGGAATCAGGCGATGGTTCTACAACCGCTACCAGCAGAAATCCGGCAACTCTACGCCGAGCGCGAACCGCATCACGCTGCTCCTCGATGCCGATGCCGACGGCGTTGCGGAAACGCGCGTGCCATTCCTGACCGGACTCAGTTCGCCTCTCGG
>JANOZI010000187.1:0-5664 GCA_031429375.1 Acidobacteriota bacterium
GCGATGCGACGATCGCAGGCCTTGTGAAGGCGGCGGCTGCCGCTACGCCCGCGAAGGCGCCGGCGATCATCGCCGTCGCTCCCGCGTTGTTGCAATCGTATGAAGGCAGTTATCAGAATGCAGCGACGGCCGCGAATGTGACGGTCGCGTTCGACGGCCGGCGATTGACGCTCACGACGGAGGGTCAGGTGCCACTTCTGCTTCAGCCGATCGAAGAGCGGCGCTTCATTGCGGACGATGCGCCGGAAGTGAATGTGGTGTTCGGCGGACGGGGCGGCCTCATCGAGCGCTTGTCGGTCGTGCGCGGCACCGCGACCGTGCGTTACGAGCGCGAGGGCTTCGGCGACGCCACCTCACCTGCTCCCGATCCAGCCGCGGTGTCATTGCCCGCAGCGAAAGCGGCACCTCGCGCGCCGGGCGCCGACCCGGCGCCCAGGACGGCGGCGCTGCCGTGGCCGTCGTTCCGCGGCGCCAACGCCGCCGGCGTCGCCGACGGGCAGGGCGTGGTCGCCGGTTGGGACGCTGCCACCGGCGCGAACATCCGCTGGAAGACTCCGATTCCCGGACTCGCCACCTCCAGCCCCATCGTCTGGGGCGACCGCATCATCGTGATCACCGCGGCCAGCGACGAAGACAAGTCGTTCCGCACCGGCTTGTATGGCGACACCAAACCGGTCGAGAGCCTGCCGGCGCACAACTATCGCGTTTACGCGCTCGACCGCGCAACCGGCAAGGTCGCATGGCAGCGCGATGCGTTTACGGGCGCACCGATGACGAAGCGCCACACGAAATCGAGCCAGGCCAATTCCACACCCGTCACCAACGGCCGCCAGATCGTGGCGGTGTTTGGATCGATCGGACTGATGGTCTGCTACGACATGAAGGGCACGCTGCTGTGGAAGAAGGATATCGGCGTGCTCGACAGCGGGTGGTTCCTGGATCCGAGCTACCAATGGGGACATTCGAGCTCGCCGATCATCTACCGGTCGTCGGTGATCGTGCAGGCCGATCAGACGCGCGGCTCGTTCATCGCCGCGTTCGATCTGGAAACGGGGCGCGAGCAGTGGCGCACCGCCAGGACGGATGAAGTATCGACGTGGGCGACGCCGACCATCATTTCGGGACCGAAAGGCGATGAGCTCGTGACCAACGGCACGAAGGTGCGCGGTTACGATCCCGCAACGGGTGCGCTGCTGTGGACGCTGGCGCCGAACTCGGAGATCGTGATCGGCACGCCGGTGGTGCACCGCGATCTGGCGATCGTCACGGCCGGCTATCCGCCGGTGCGGCCGGTGTATGCGGTGCGGGCAGGCGCCCGCGGCGACATTTCACTGCCGGCCGGCCGCTCCACGAGCGACGCCGTCGCGTGGAGCCACGATCGCGACGGCACCTACATATCGTCGCCGATCGTGTATCGCGACCAGCTCTACACGCTCAATAACAACGGCATCCTGACCGCCTACGACGCCAACACCGGCGCGCAAATCTATCGCGCGCGCGTCGGCGGCGGCGGCGCATTTTCCGCCTCGCCGGTGGCCAGCGACGGCAGGCTGTTCATCGCGAGTGAAGACGGTGACGTCTTCGTGGTGCAAGCCGGCCGCGAGTACGTCGAGCTGGCGAAGCATCCGATGAACGAGGTGATCATGGCCTCGCCGGCGATTTCTGACGGACTGCTGATCATCCGCACGCTCGGGCACGTTTGGGGTATTGGCAAGTAAACCGATGGGGCGGCACGTCTTGCCGGGGTTGTTGCTCTTGACGGGAACGCCTCTTGCACCCGCCACGCTATGCGAATCCTCGTGTGCAACGATGATGGGATCCATAGTCCAGGTATCGCGGCTCTGGCCGAGGTTGCCTCGGAGTTCGGCACAGTCAGAATTGTTGCGCCTCATGTCGAGCAATCGTCCATGGGCCACGCCATCACGGCAACTCGGCCGATGTCGTACCGCGCGACTGCGATCGCGGGTTTCGAAGCATATCGTGTGAATGGCACGCCGGCCGATTGTGTGGCGCTTGGCGCACACCTTTGGAACAAGGTCGATCTGGTGCTGTCGGGCTGCAACCTCGGCCTCAATCTCGGCAACTCCACCTGGCACTCGGGCACGCTGGCGGCCGCCAAGCAGGCCGCGCTGCTTGGGTTCCGCGGTATCGCCTTCAGTGTGCCGTCGGGATTGGAGACGTTCGACGCCATCAAACCGTGGATGCGCAAGGTGCTGCAGATCCTGGTTCCCGCTGCTGAGTTGAACCTCATCAATGTGAACCTGCCGCGCGAGCCGCGCGGCATGATCTGGACGCGCGTGTCGGTCCAGCAGTACGACGGCATCGTCATTCCCACAAAAGATCCGCTGGGCCGGGACCTCTACTGGTTCAGCGTCAAGCCGCTCGAGGGCGCAGAGGAAGGGACTGATCGATGGGCAATCGAGCAGCGCTGGATCTCGATGACGCCGCTGCGACTCGACCTGACCGATGAAGCCATGCTCGCCGCATGTCGCGATCAACGTCCGCTCGACGAGCAGCTTGCAGCCACTGTCTCGCCGCCGGTGTCATCGCCCGAAGCTGCGAAGCAAGTGGTCGAAGAGGAAGCCGCAGCGGCGATCGTGTCGCGCGCAAGCTAGTCTGTGCGCATCTGTCTGTATTGGAATTCGTACGCTGGAGGGGCGATTTCCCTCGAAGAGGTCTCGGCGCTATTAGTGGCGGCCGGACACCACCTCGAGTGTGTCGTCGAGCGGCCGGCAGAGCTGCCCGAGGTGTTCGACGTGGCGATCGACTGCGTCGTGGCTGCCGGCGGAGACGGCACGGTCGCGCGGGCCGGACGCGCGCTCGCCGGTGGCGATGTTCCCCTCGCGATTCTTCCATTGGGCACGGCGAACAACATCGCGAGCAGCCTCGGCATCAGCAGCTCTCTCGAAGCTGCCATCTCGGCGTGGCGGCATCAGCGCATCGTGCGCATCGACGTCGGCGTGATGCAACACGATGGCGAGACGCTGTTTCTCGAAAGCGTCGGCGCAGGACTCGTCGTAGCGGGCATCCACGCCGGCGGCGCCGCCATCCCGAAGAACGGCGACCCGGTATCGAACCTCGCGCACGCGCGCGAATTGTACGTCCAGGCGATCCAACACCTGCAGCCCAGGCACTACGACATCACGCTCGATGGCACTTCGATCGCCGGCGACTACCTGCTGGTCGAAGTCCTCAACATTTCTTCGGTCGGGCCGGGGGTCAACCTCTCGGCCGAGGTGAATCCCGCGGATGGATTGCTGTCGGTGGTATTGGCGACCGAGGCAGAGCGGCAACAGCTCCTGACGTATTTGAAAACGTTGCAGAACTGCGAGCCGGCGAGCGCCGGCCTCCGGTCGTTGCGCGCGAGCCACGTCGAATTACGAGGGCTCGAGGAATTTCATGTAGACGACGACGTGCGGCTGTCGCGCGGGGGCGCGGTGACGATCGGCATCAAGCCGGCGACGCTGGCTGTTATGGCGTGATCGTGGTCAGCTTGCTCAAATCGCAGCCGGGAGGCAGCTTGAGATCCTGCGGCGGCACGTTGCCCATATAGCAGCCGGGAATCAAGTACATCGTACGGTTGCCGCTCGGCATGAATGGCGCCGCGGGGGCGGGCGGCGGGGCGGGCGGGGCCGGGGGCGGCACCACGCGGGTCGGTGCAATGCGATCGAGCGTCGCGCGATACACGATGGTTCGCTGCGACACGATCTGCGCGTCGATCGTCAGGCTCCTGTAACCCGGCGCGCGAAACTCGATCCGGCGCGAGCCAGGGCGAAGATCGAGCGTGCTGCCGAGATCGGCCGGGGTCCCGACGTATTCGCCGTCGACAAACACCTGCAGGACGTCGGCCGGCTCAACCTCGAGAAGAAAACGGCCGGTTGCCGGCTCCGGCACGACGGTGATCACGCCGGGAACGGTCGTCGCCTGCACGACCACTTCCGTCGCCTGGGCGCCGTAATAGGGGTAATAGGGATAAGGATTGTAATAAGGATACGGCGGCGTGACGTAGACGTAGGCCGGTCCCGAGCGCTGGTGCCGGAACGGATTGTACGAACCCTGGCCGTCTCGCCATTGCCCATCGCGTTGGTTTCCGCCGCGATCGTTTCCGCGCTGCTGGTTCCCGTTCCAGCGCTGATCGTCTCGAAGTTGTGGCGACAAGCCGATCGACGGCAGCGGCAACCCGATCGAGGGAAGCGGCAATCCGATCGGCCCCATCGAACCCGGGCGG
Source organism: Acidobacteriota bacterium (assembly GCA_031429375.1). GTDB lineage: Bacteria > Acidobacteriota > Vicinamibacteria > Vicinamibacterales > UBA2999 > 12-FULL-67-14b. The sequence goes on from JANOZI010000187.1 coordinate 4,229, forward strand.
TCAACAGGCCTCGCCACCGCGACAGGAGGGCTCGGTGCGGCACCGGCCCTGGCCTGGGGCGGCGACTGTGCCGCCGCAATCGCGGGTACACCAAACAGCGCAAGGACGAGGCAGACGCCGCGCATAGTCTTCACCTATTGCCTATTGTGCACTGGTTATACCAGTTTCAACCTCGGCTGTGTCATTCCTTGGGCCATCGCGGCCAAGGGCCGCTGCCGTGACAAACTGGGAACATGCCCGCGCCCGCGTCGCTCTTTGGCGCCGACATTCCCGAGGGATTTCTGCACCGCGACGATTTCGTCACCGTAGAAGAGGAGTCGGCGCTGCTCGCCGAAACCCAGCAGATCGAGTTCTCGACCTTCGAAATGCGCGGCGTCGTGGCACGGCGCCGGGTGGCCTTTTTTGGCCTCTCGTACGACAAAGGCGATGCGCCGTCGTGGCCGCTTCCGGAATTCCTGTTCCCGCTGCGCACCAGGCTCGCCGCGTGGGCCGGGGTGGCACCGGACGCCTTCGCGATGTCGCTGATCAACGAATACCGCCCCGGCGCGCCAATCGGATGGCATCGTGACGCCCCCCAATACGGCATCGTCGCCGGCCTATCGCTGCTCTCGCCGTGCCGGATGCGGTTGCGGCCCTACGTCGCGCCACGCGACGCGGCAACGCAGAAGATTCGCCGCTTGACGACGCACGAGATCACGCTGCTGCCGCGCTCGGCGTACGTCATGACGGGTAAATCGCGCAGCCATTACGAGCACAGCATCCCGGCGGTCGAGCAGTTGCGCTACTCGATCACGTTTCGAACGTTGCGGACGGCGTGAAGCGATCTCTCCCCGGCACCCCTGAAAGGGGTGCCCTACGACCGCTCGTGCTGCCGCCGCTTCGCGATCGCATCCGGCCCGGCGTTGGCGTGCTCTTCGTCGGCATCAACCCCGGCATCCGGTCGTCACAGACCGGCCATCATTTCGCCGGCCCTTCGAACCGCTTCTGGCTGTTGCTCTTCGAGTCGGGACTCGTGCCCGAGAGGTTGACCTTCGAGCACGACGATCGGCTGCCCGAATTTGGGTTCGGGATCACCAATATCGTGCCGCGGCCGACGCCAGGGATCGACACGCTGACGCCCGCTGAGTATGTGGAGGGCCGCATCAAGCTGCGGCGGAAGATCCTGAAGCACCAGCCGACGATCGTGGCCATGGTCGGCGTCACGGTGTTCCGCGCGATGTTTCCCGAACGGAAGGACGCGGTGACGCTCGGCCTGCAAGCCGAGCGGATCGGCGAGACCGCGGTGTTCGTGCTGCCCAACCCAAGCGGCCGAAACGCCAACTTCACGTACGCCGAGATACTGGCGGCGTTTCGCGCCTTGCGGCGGCAGGTGGCGCCCCGCCGGGTAACGCGATCACAGGCGCGCTAGTCCCCTGGAAACGTGATGCGTCACATAA
>JANOZI010000188.1:0-20599 GCA_031429375.1 Acidobacteriota bacterium
AGAACCGCCGCACCGCTGGTGTAGCCACACGAGCCCAAGATCTTGGCTGGAAATTGGCTCGTCTTCACTAAAATTCACCTGAAACCACCACTTTTAGGCCTATCCAAAAAGTCGAAGCTCGGCTAGAATAGGCGACCTTGCAATAAATTAAGTCGTATTAAGTCATATAGTTTGCATTGTTTGTCTAATTCCTGCGCTTATAGTCGATAAAAATCTCAGTTTGGAGGCGGTGTCATGCGCCGGTTTGCCCCCCAGGTTCCGCGTACCACGTTCGTTCGTTTCGCCGTTGCAACAGCGCTCGCCGCTGGTTTTGCAATCGCTACCATTCAGGCACAAATTCCCGGCCGTAACGTCAACATGGTCTCGGGCGTCAGGCTGCCCACCGGCGACCCGTTCCTCCAACGGCAGAACGAGCCGTCCATGGGCACCTCGACCCGGAATCCGATGCACCTGCTCGGTGGGTCGAACGACTATCGCACCATCGACATTCCATTCCCCGAGGGCGGCGAGCTCGAGACCGGCGACGCGTGGGTGGGCCTTTACAAGTCGACCGACGCCGGACAGCGCTGGATCAGCACGCTGCTGCCGGGCTACCCGCAAGAGCCGGCGACGGAGGGGCTGGATCCGCAAGGGCGCAAGTCGCCCCTGTACACGGGAGGCTACAGAGCGGCCGCCGATCCGGTCGTGCGCGCGGGCACCAGCGGGTTGTTCTACTACTCGGGTCTCGCCTTCGATCGCACCGAGAACGGCAAGAGCGCTATTTTCATGGCGCGGTTCATCGACAACAACAATCGCGAAGACCGTGATGCCATTGCGTACGTGAATACCAGCCTGGTCGCGACCGCCACCGGCGCCGACGGCCGCTTCCTCGACAAGCCGTGGATGGCCGTGGATATTCCCCGCGGCAACCCCGCGCCGACGTGCCGCATCGAAACACCCGGCGATCGCAACGTCCTGCCGGGCGGCATCGTCACGCAGGATCCGCCGGTCGTCCAGGTGATTTCCGCCGGCACTGTGTACGTGGCTTACACCTCGTTCTTCGGGCCGGTTGACAATCGCTCCTCTGAAATCTACTTAACGCGTTCGTTCGATTGCGGCGTGACCTGGCAGCCGGCGATGCGCGTCAGCCGCGTCGAAGATCCGATCAACCAGGGCGCGACCATCGCCATCGATCCGAAGAACGGCCATCTCTTCGTGGCGTGGCGCCGCTTCACCAAACCCGGGGCCACGACCAACAGCGACGCGGTGATGATGGCGCGGCTGCCGAGCGGCGGCAGTAAGTTCGACCCGCCCGGCCTGGCCAGGCGCTTCCCGAACGGCAAGAAAACCGGGCTGCAACCCGAGCGGTTCAAAGGCAAGACAGTCGAAGTCGAGGAGCTGACCGAATTCGATCAGCCGACCGGCGGTTTCCAGTTCCGCACCAACGCCTATCCGACGATGGCCGTTGATGGTGATGGCCGCGTGTATCTGGCCTGGACGGAACGCGGGTTTGCGACCGTTCGATCGAGCCCGATCGACGGCGACGCGCGGATCGTGATGGTCACGACTACTGACGGCATGAACTTCACGACGCCCAAGCCGATCGACAACAGCCCTGCCGTGAACTCCACGGATCTGATCGGGCACCAGGTGATGCCGTCGATCGCTTTTGCCGGCGGCAAGCTGATGGTCGCGTACTACGACCTGCGGGAAACCAAGTCCGGCATTTACGGCCCGAAAATCAGCGATGCCAATGTGGCGATCCGCAACACCATCGACATCCGCGCCGCCATGGCGAACCCCGGGGTGTCGCCGCTGTTTGCTCCGTCGGTGAAGGTGTCCGAGTACATGACGGGCTTCCACCCGACGCTCGGCACCGGCAAGAAACAGCTGCAATTCAATCCGCCCAACCTGCCGATGTTCAAGCAGGGGACGGCTCCGTTCATGGGCGACTATATCGACCTGGCGCCATCGCCTCCTTTTGTTCGCAACAGCGTCGGGAAGTGGGTGTTCAATTACGCCGCGTCGCTGACGCTGCCGACCTTCCACGCGGTGTGGACCGACAATCGCGACGTGCGCGCGCCGTCCGACGGCAACTGGACCAACTACGGTCCGCCCACCTCCGCCCTGACCGGCACGCCCTGCGTGCCGGGCAACGCCGGCTCACGCAACCAGAACATCTATACCTCGCGCATTGGCGGCGGGCTCCTGGTGGGATCGCCAGGTAATACCAAACCGCTTTCCACCACGCTCCAGCGCGGCTTCGTGGTGTTTGCGAACAACGCGACCACCCTGAAGCGTTCGTTCCGAATGACCATCCTGGGCCAGCCGCCCGGAGGGCGCGCGTCGTTCGAGCAGTTCGGACCGCGCGTCACCATCGATTTGCAGGTGCCGCCCCGCTCGGCGGCGGCGCGAACCGTCTATGTGACGTCGAGCGACCCGCACGCGCAGATCTTGGTGGACGTGTCGGAGATTGCCGCGGTCGGGGGGGCGGAGGTTCCCGGCGGGCTCGAGGGCCTGATCGTCCTCAACCCGGATGTGGAGAATCCCGATATCGAGAACCCCGATGTCGAGAACCCGGATGTCGAGAATCCCGACATCGAGAATGCGGAAGTCTACAACCCCGACGTCGAGAATCCCGATGTCGAGAATCCCGACATCGAAAACCCGGACGTCGAAAACCCGGACATCGAGAATCCCGATGTCGAAAACCCCGACGTCGAAAATCCGGATATCGAAAACATCCTGATCGCAAATCCTGACGTCGAAAACCCGGACGTCGAGAACCCGGACGTCGAGAACCCGGATATCGAGAATCCCGACATCGAGAACCCCGATATCGAGAACGTCGCGGTCGGCGGCGACGGCGTCCTGATCGACACCACGTGGAACTTCACCAACGTCGGCAACACCACGTCGTCGTTCAACGTGAACCTGTTCCTGTCCACGGCCGTCCTGCCGGGCGGCCTGAAGACGCAGCTCATCCTCCACAAGACCTACCGCACGCCGGTCGTCAAGCCGGGCACGTGCGCGCTGGCCTACGAGAGCCGCACGATCGTGCTCGCGAATATCCCGAGGCCCACGTTCATCAAGCCCACCGACGGCGGGGTGCCCGATCAGAACGACTCCTCCGACAAGAACGCCACGTTGTGGCTCGGCCCCGGCGAGATTGGCAAGATCACGCTGCGGGTGTACGACGCGGTCAAGGCGGATAACGTCACCTTCGTCAATAAAGACGGCAAAGTGGTGTCGGTCGATAAGGCGCTCGACCCCCGGACCACCGTCACGCCGGCGGTATCGTCGCAGGCGGTTGCCACCGAGGCCGTGGCCCTTGGCGACACCGATCCGCCGCTGGTGACGCCGTCGGGCGCCAACCTGTTCTTCCTGCAGATGCCGGTCACCGGGCTGGCCGGCGCAGCGCTCGTGCCGGCCGTCAGCGTGCAGGTGCGCGACAACCAGACCGGAACGCCCGTGCCCGGCGCTCAGGTCACGCTGGCGCTCGGCAGCAATCCTGGAGTGGCAAACCTGATCGGCAACGTCGCGGTCGCCAACGCACTGGGTATTGCGACGTTCCCGGCCCTGACCGTCAGCGTGCCCGGTATTGGTTACACACTCGTGGCCTCCGCAACGACCGGCGGCGTCACGGCCTCGGCCGAATCGGCGCCGTTCAATATCGCATCGCCGATCTACATTTCCATGCCGTCGGTGGCCGGTCGGACCCCGCAGGCGGGCGTGGCGTACTCGCTGTCACTGGTCGCGACCGGTGGCTCACCGCCGTACACCTGGAGCGTGACCGACGGGACGCTGCCTCCCGGCTTGTCGCTGAACCCGGCGACCGGCGCCATTTCCGGCACCGCTACGACGGCCGGGGCGTTCACCTTCACCGTGCGCGCGCAAGATTCGCTCGGCTCCTCCAATACGCTCACGTTGTGCGTGACCGTCGTGTTGCCGCCGCCAGCCAACCTGACCACCACCACTGTCGGCGCCGGGGTCACGATCCAGGACGTGGTCACCTCGCTGCTCGGTCAAGGTGTCTCGGTCAGCAACGTTCAGCTGAAGGGTGCCGCGATCGGCGCTGGTGTCTTCGAGGGCGGCGCCGGCAGCGTCGGCTTCGGGCGGGGCATCATCCTCAGCTCGGGCGGCGTGCCCGATGCAGCTGGACCGAATGACTCGGACAACACCTCGACATCGCGTGGCGATGCGGGTGACCCCGATCTCACGTTGCTCTCGGGCCAGGCCACTCACGATGCGTCGGTGATCGAATTCGATTTCGTGCCGTCGGGCTCGCAAGTGAGCTTCCGCTACGTCTTCGGCTCGGAGGAGTACAACGAGTTCGTCGCAAGCCAGTTCAACGACTCGTTCGGGTTCTTCATCGACGGCCAGAACTGGGCGCTCGTGCCCAGCACCAACCAGCCGGTGACGATCAACACCATCAACGGCGGCATCCCGTTCGGTTCGCCGAACGCCGCGAACCCGACGCTCTATCGCAATAACGACTTGAGCGATGGCTCGCCGGCAATCAACATCGAGGCCGACGGCCTGACGGTCGTCCTCACGCTGACCGCCAACGTCACGCCGAACGTGTCGCACCACATGAAACTGGCGATTGCCGATGCCCAGGACTTCAGCTTCGACTCGTGGGTGTTCATCGAGGGCGGCAGCTTCCACGCCGTCGAGAACTGCACCAACGGTGTGGATGACGATAACGACGGGCTGGTGGACGCGGCCGATCCTGACTGCCAGGTCTGCCAGGAGGTCCTGATCGCCGGGGTCGCCTCGCTCGGCGCGCCCTTCGGCTTACTGTCGTGCGAGGCGCCGGCGGGCGTCGGCGACGAGACCGCCGGTTTCGTCGCCCCGCTCCTTGATCTTCAGGAAGGTTTCGAAGCTCGCCTTGGCGGCGGCGCTCTTGAGACCTTCCTGCGCGATCCCCTTGTAGTAGTGGGCCGGCGGGAAGTAACGGAACGTCGGCCACTCGTCCAGCGCGACGGCGGTCGCCTCGCCGGATCGCTTGATCGCGGCGTCGATTTCCGATGACGCCTCGGCGAAGGCGTTGAGATCGAGATAAATCCGCGCGAGGAGCAGTCGCCCGACCCAGGTGTCGGCAAGCTTCTGCGCCTCGCGCGCGTGCTCCAGGGCGGTGCGGGCCTGCCGTTGCGCGAGGCTGACCTCGGCCTGGATCAATCGCGCGTAGGCCCGGGGATCCGCTTCGAACTTCTTCGCCAGCCCGTCAGCCGCCTTTGACGCCGGCGCACTTTTACCAGCCTTGGCCAGCACGAGCCCGGCCAGCAACGACACCGGATCGGATGGATCGGCGGCCAGGGCCAACTCGGCGGCGCGGGCCGCGCCCGCCGGATCGCCGCGCGCCAGCAGCGCATCGGCCATCGCCACATGTTTCATCGCCAGCCCGGTGGCGTTCTTCACCATGGTGTCGGACGCGATGCCTGCCGTCAGCAGCGCAATCGCATCCTGCGTGCGGCCTTCGTAGAGCGCGACATCGGCAAGCCCGGCGACGGCAAACGACGCACCCGACGGTGACACGCCCTTGAGCTTCTCGAAGGTCTTCACCGCCTCGCCGGTGCGTCCGAGCGCGATCTCCGACAGCCCGCGGGCGAGAAAGGCCCGCATGAAGGCCGGATTGAGCTTCAGCGTCTCGTCGCTGCCGGCGATCGCCGTCTCGAACTCCCCCGAGTACATCGCGTAGAGCGCGGCGTTGTTGCGGGCGGTGACATTCATCGGCGCAAGTTCCGCCGCCTTGCGGCCCTCCTCGCGCGCGCGCGACATCTCGCGATTGTAGAAATACGCCAGCGCGAGATTTTGCCGCCCGGTGCTGTCGCCCGGGAAGGCTTGCAGCAACTCGGTGTACTCCTTGATCGCTTCCGGGGTCTTCCGCTTGAACAGGTAATAGCCGCCGCGCGTGCGGTATTTCTCGCGATCGGTCATGCGATCGATCAGCGACAGCGCCTTGGCGTAGTACTGATCGGCAATGTCGATGCGGCCGAGGTTGCCGTGCTGCGCGGCAATACCGGAATACGCCCGCCCCATGTTTGGATCGAGCTTGACCGCTTCCTCGTACTTCACGATGGCGTCTTCGCGGCGGCCCGCGGCCTGCAGTTCTTGCCCCTTGACGTAGGCTTGTGCCGCTTCGAGGCTGCCCGCCGTGAACGTTTCGTTCGACGCGGGTCCATTCGACGGCACGGTCGTGTCGCCCAGCGCGGTGCGGACCTTGCCGGCGAGGGCGCCGACGGTCTCGAGGATGGCGCCCTTGCCGCTGGCGTCGGCCTCGAGCGTATATAACGGCGGGCCGTCATCGCCCGCGCCGAGCGCGCGGGTCGTGATGTGGTACGCGGCGCCGCGTTGTTCGATCTCCCCTGCGATGATCAGGCCCACACCCTGGCGCCTCGCCACGAGGCGGGCGGTGGTTTCGTCCAGCTTCGCGCCCGGCTTGATCACCGCTGCGTCCCGCAGCGCGGCGGTGCGCGGATAGGCGGTGATGAACGAGGCACCTTCGATGCCGAGCCCGAGGGCTTGTTCGACGACGCCGTCGAATACGGGGTCGCCTGTTTTGTTGTTGAAGTCCGCGACCAGCACCGAGATCGGAGCCTTGTTCACGGCGGCTGGCGCCGGCCCCGGCGGGTTCACGAACAGCCAGGCGGCCGTTGCCGCGAGGCCAACGATGAGAATCGCCGCGGTGGCCAGTTGCCAGCGTGACCGCGGCGGCGCCGGCAGCGTGATGATCTCGTGCGGCTCAGTGCGAAGGTGGCCGTCCGGTGTCAGCCGCTCGAGCGCATGCACCAACTCGGCCGTCGTCGCAAAGCGCGCGGCGGCCTGCGGCTGCACGCAGCGCATCACGATCTGCTCGACCGCTTCGGGGAGGTCCGGGTTGATGGTGCGCGGCGCGGGTGGCGCCGCTTGCAGCCGCGCCAGCAGCTCGGTCATCGGGTTCTCGCGTTTGGCGAGCCGCTGGCGGCCGACCAGCATGTCGTAGAAGATCAGGCCGAAGGCGTACTGATCCGCGCGTTGATCGACCTGCGTGCCTTGCGCCTGCTCGGGCGCCATGTATTCGAGCGTGCCAATCACCGAGCCGGCGGCCGTCTGCGTGCTGCCCTCCTGCATCGAGCGCGCGATGCCGAAGTCCATGATCAACGCATCACCCTCGCCGCCCTCGGTGCCCGGGCCTCCGCCGGCCGGCGCCATCGCCAACGGCGCTTCGATCATGATGTTTTCAGGCTTCAGATCGCGGTGAACCACGCCCTTCTCATGCGCGGCCGCGAGGCCTTGCGCAATCTGCGTGGCGAGCTGGATCGCGCGCGGCAACGGCAGCGTCCCCGCGCGGCGTAACAGCTGCGCGAGCGTCTCGCCCTCGACATAGGGCATCGTGAGGTACTTGATGCCTTCGATTTCGCCGAGGTCGTGGATGCGGACGACGAACTTGTGGGTGACTTGACGCGCGAGCACGAGCTCGCGCTTGAAGCGCTGCTCGAGCTCTTTCGCGGCGGTGGCATCCGACTGCGCCGACGGCCGGATTACCTTGATGGCCACGGCAACGCCAAGCTCGTGATCGAAGGCTTGATACACGGCACCCATGCCGCCGGTGCCGAGCAACTTCAGGATCGTGTAGCGTGGCCCGACCTGCTGGCCGGTTTGAAACGGGCCGTCTCCGGCGCGCACGAACGGTTGCGGTGACGGGCTGTTGAGCGAGGTCGGGGGGACCGCCGGATTGAAGGTTTCGGCCAGCCCGTCGAAGTGGCCGCTACCGGGGTTGGTGATCGGCCCGAGCGTTTGTTGGAGATCGGCCGGCTCTGATGAAAACGACGAATCTCCGAGCTGCGTGCCGCAATTCGAGCAAAACACCGTGCCGGGGGGCATGACCCGCCCGCACTTGGCGCACGCTGAACCGCTGGAACGTCCGATCATGGCTAGACGCCGTCATTATCTCGCAGCGGACGCCCCTCGGGACGCCGGCAAGAAAAACCCTAGCGGGCCCTTAGAACCGCCTAGTGGCCCGCATCCGCTGAATCAGTAGCGCCTTTCGGGCGGGGCATCCCGCCAGGCGGCGTTGCTCCGCCCTCAAAAACGTTCAGTATTCTCGGTTGTCGCGCCTTGCCAGCCGGGCGCCGCGCTCCGAAATCCGCTACCGATTCAGCGGATACGGGCCACTAGCGAGCCCGGAGATCATAGGAATAGACGTTGTCCTGGTCGCGGACGATCAACAACCCGGAGGCCACGATCGGGTGGCTCCAGGTCGGTAAGCCGCTCTGCTGGGTGAGCGAAAAACGGCCGTGCTCGCGGTAGCCGGCGGGGGTGGCTTCGGCCAGGCCGACGACCCCGTCCTCGCTGTAGAGGATGAGCCGGCCGTCCGCGAAGATCAGCGAGCCCTTGCCGACGCTGCGGTCGCGCCAGGCCATTTCGCCGGTGTCGAACTTGAGCGCGGTGAGGATGCTGCTGGAGAAGCCGTACACGTGCTCGCCGACGAGTACCGAGCTGGCGTGATGGTTGCGCATGTCGCGCGTGAAATACACCTCGCTGGCCGAGGCGATGTTGCCGGCGGCGCGGACCTCGAGCAACGCCGCGCCGGTGCCGTAGTCGGACGACACGAACACGCGCGTGCCGCGGATGATTGGTGTCGCGACGTTGGCCGTGCCGTTGGCCGCCTTGTTATACGACCACAGCAGGCGGCCGTCGCGCGCGTCGACGGCGAGCGTGCGCTCGCCGGTGAAGAACACCACCTGCTGCAGGCTGCCGGTGCGCAGCAGCATCGGCGATGAGTAGCCCGCTTCGTCGCCGTGTTGTTGCCACAGCGTGGCGCCGTCGGCCTTCGCGACCGCCACAATCGACGCGCGCGGTCCGCCGGCGTTGACCAGAATGCGGTCGCCGACGATTAGCGGCGATTCGCTATACCCCCAGTACGGGTTGCGGCCGCCGAATTTCTGGATGATATTGATCGACCAGATCTTCCTGCCGGTCGCGTTCTCGAGGCAGGTGAGATCGCCGCTGCCGCCGAGCACGTAGAGCCGATCGTCTTCAACGGTCGGCGTGCTGCGCGGGCCGTCGCCGCGATCGTTCTCGAAGCGGCGGCCGTTGAGGGACTCCCACACTTTCTTGCCGGTGGCGCGATCGAGCGCGGTCACATACTCGTTGCCGCCGCGCGCGCCGAGCGTGTAGAGACGGCCGCCGGAAGTTGAAAACGATGAATACCCGTTGCCGACGCCGGCGCTCCGCCACACCTGCGGCGGCCCGCCCTTCGGCCAGTCCTTGAGCAGTCCGGTCTCGGCGGAGATGCCGTCGCGATTGGGGCCGCGCCACTGGAACCACTCAGCGGGCGCCGGCGTTTGCGTCACCACGGTCCCAGTGAGAAACGCGAGACCGAGCACGATGAGGGTGGCGAGCCGAATTGTCATTGGTGCTGCGTACCTATCATCCGTCTTTCCCGTGATCAAGCGGCTGGTTTCAACCACAAGCAATGTCCGTCCGAAAGACGGCAAGCAGTGCCCTCCCGACCCACCTTCGCGCTTGCGCGCTACGGCGGGCAAGCAAGCAGTGCCCTCCCGTCTGTTACCATTCGGCCCTGTGAATCGCGCGGTCCTCTTCGGTGTGGCCCTGATCGTTCTGATCAGCATCGGCGCGGTCTTCCTGATGCGTGACGTGCCCGCGCCTGTATCGGCGCCGGCCCCCCGCTCTGCGGCCCCGGCCCCGGCGCCCGCCCCCGCAAAAAAAACGCCGCGGCCATCCGCGGACCGGAGCGCTGCACCGCCCCGCAAGACGGTCCCGAAAAAAGCCGGGGCGCCGGCCGACGCGGCCCCTGCGGCGACGAAGCTTGCCACGCTGAGAATTGAATCCGACGTCCCCGGCGCATCGGTGTTCATCGACCGGCAATTCGTCGGCAACACCCCGCTCTCTCTCGACAAGCTCGAACCCGGCACCAGGCGGCTGCAGTTGACGGCCACCGGCTTCGACAGCGTGCAGAAGAGCATCGACCTCGTGCCGGGCCCCAACACGCTCACCGTCCGCATCAAGGAAGTCAGACTCGACACCAGGATCCCGGTCGTGCACAAGCACGCCAGGGGCTCGTGCGAGGGCACGCTGATCGCGACGCTCTATGGCCTGACCTACGAGACGCCGCACGACAGCGACGGTTTCACCCTCCCCTATAGCCAGGCCGAGGAATTCGAGGTGGAGTATCTGAAGAAGAACCTGCGCCTCAAGCAGAAAGGCGGCAAGACCTGGAACTTCACCGACAAGAACGCCACGGCCGACGCGTTATTCGTGTTCCATCGCGACGTCGAAACGGCCCGGAAGAAGTTAGCGGATGGGTACGTTCCAGTCCGCTAACCCTGAGCGAGGAATTGGGCGCTTTGCGCCCAATTCCGAGTCGAAGGGCGCATTTGGTATCCTAGATTCATGAAACGCATTCTCTTGTTCGTCGCCACCAACCTGGCCGTCATGATCACGCTGTCGATCGTGCTCAGCCTTCTGGGCGTCGGCGGCTACATCACCGCTGACGGACTCGATTACTCGGCGCTGATGGTCTTCTGCCTGGTATGGGGCATGGGCGGCGCGTTCATCTCGCTGCAGATCTCGCGCTTCATGGCCAAGATGGCGATGGGCGTGCAGCTCGTCAACGGCCGCAGCGGGCAGGCCGAAATCGATTGGCTCTATCGCACGGTTGAGCAGCTCGCGACCAAAGCCGGACTGCAGATGCCCGAGGTCGGGATCTACGAATCACCGGAAGTGAACGCGTTCGCCACGGGACCGAGCAAGAAGCGCAGCCTGGTCGCGGTTTCGAGCGGGCTGTTGCGCTCGATGCGTCATGAAGAGATCGAGGGCGTGCTCGCCCACGAGATCTCGCACATCCAGAACGGCGACATGGTCACCATGACGCTGATCCAGGGCGTGGTCAACGCCTTCGTGATGTTCTTCGCCCGCATCATCGCCAACATCGTCCGGCAGATGGTCGACGAGCGCATCTCCCACCTGGTGTTCTTCGCCGTCACGCTCGTGCTCGACATCCTGCTGGGCATTCTCGGCATGATGGTGGTGGCGTGGTTCTCGCGCGCGCGTGAGTTCCGCGCCGACGCCGGCGGCGCGGCGCTGGCCGGCAAGGCGAACATGATCGGCGCCCTCCAGCGCCTGATGCAGAACAAGGCGCTGGTCGACACTTCCCAGCCGCAGCTCGCCACGTTGAAGATCAACGGCGGCAAGGGCTTCATGTCGCTAATCTCCACACATCCGCCGCTCGAGGTCCGGATCGCGGCCTTGCAGCAGGGATGATTGGGGTCAGGGATGATTGGGGTCAGGTCCCGAAAATCACACTGTGGGATGATTGGGGCCAGGCCACGAAAATCACACTTTGGGATGATTGGGGACAGGTGACCTGACCACATGGTCTCCGAAACCGTCGAAGCGCAAGGCCACCTGATCGACTCAGGCAACTTCCAGTCGATTCTCACGACCGTCGTCGAGCACGGCTCCGAGTACGAGATTCTTCGCTTTGATGTCGGGCGTAAGAATGAAGAAGGCTCGTACCTTGCGCTGAAACTGACCACCGACACGCCCGAGCGGCTGCAGGATCTGCTCTCCCGGCTGTCGGTGTTCGGCTGCTACGTCAAAGGCTCGCCCGAAGCTGTGCTGCGGCCCGCCGACATGGACGGCGCGGCGCCCGAAGACTTCTACTCGTCAACCAATCACCGCACGTCGGTCTACCTCGCGGGCAAGTGGGTGCCGGCTGACGAGCAGCGCATGGATGCGGCGTTGATCGTCGACGGCGGCCGTGTCCGCTGCCGCAAGCTGCGCGACATCAGGCGCGGCGACCTCGTGGTGTGCGGCATGCAGGGCGTGCGCGTGCAGCCCGACGTGCAGTCGCGCGACAAGCCGAGCTTCGGCTTCATGAGCAACGAAGTGTCGTCGGAGCGCCGCGTCGAAACCGCGGTGGCGCGCGTCGCCGACATGATGGCGCGCGTCAAGCAGGCCGGCGGCCGCATTGCGTTTGTCGCCGGGCCGGTCGTGGTCCACACCGGCGGCGGGCAGTATTTCTGCGACCTGATCCGCCTCGGCTATGTCGACGTGCTGCTCTCGGGCAACGCGCTCGCCGTCCACGACATCGAGGTGGCCTTTTCCGGCACGTCGCTCGGCATCGACTTGAGCAGCGGCCACCCCGTCGAGCACGGCCATCGCAACCACATGCGCGCGATCAACGCCGTGTGCCGCGCCGGCGGCATCGCCCGCGCCGTCGAGAGCGGCGTGCTCACGTCCGGCATCATGCATGCCTGCCATCAGCACGGCGTGAAGTACATCCTCGCCGGTTCGATCCGCGACGATGGCCCGCTGCCCGAGACAATGATGGATCTGGTGGTGGCGCAGGACGCCTACGGTCAGGCGTTGAAGGATGTCGAGGTCGTCGTGATGCTGTCGTCGATGCTGCACAGCATCGGCGTCGGCAACATGCTGCCGTCATGGGTGAAGGTGATCTGCGTCGACATCAATCCCGCCGTCGTCACGAAGCTATCGGATCGCGGCTCGACCCAAACGGTCGGCGTCGTCACCGACGTCGGATTATTCCTGCATCAGCTGGCTGAACGGCTGAAAGCTCAAGCCACGAAGAGCAGTTAGTAGCCCATGGCATATCCGGTGCGCCGCGGGTCTGCACCGGCCGTCATGGTTCCGGTCTTCGCGTCGATGCGGATCACCTGCATGTGGCCCAGGCTGCCCCATCCCGGCGCAACTTCGACGTTGTGTCCCATGGCTTTGAGCGCGGCGATCGTGGCCGCCGGTATGCGGCTCTCGACGGTCACCGTGATGGCGGCGCCCGGCTTATAGAAATTCGGCGCGGCTTCGAGCACGAGGCGCGGCGCCTCGATGGCCTGCTGCACCGGCATCTCGAAGTCGACGAGATTGAGCAGCACCTGGAACTGCGTCTGCCCGATCGTTTCGCCGCCCGGCGTGCCGAAGACGAATGCGAGGTTGCCGTCCTTCAATACCACCACGGGCGAGTTGTTGAGAATCGGCGTCTTGCCGGGCCCCACGTAGTTGGCGTCGGTGGGGTACGGCGAGGTCGATCCGAGCCGCATGCCGTTATTGAGCAGCAGCCCGGTGTTGCCGACGACGACGTTGTTGCCGAACAGGCCGCCGAGGGTGGGCGTGCAGCCGACCGCGTTGCCAAATCGATCGACGATCGAGAACGACGTCGTGTGCTGCTCCGCGTCGTAGGCCTCGGCAAAAGCCGGGCCTTGCGCACGCGGCGCGGTCGACGGCGCGCCGTCCGGTGTGCCCGCCGGTGGATAGGCGATGGCGCGTGACGGGTTGAAGAGCGCGCGCCGTGTCGCGGTGAACTCGCCCGACAGCAGCCCCGCTGCCGGCACGCGCACGAAGCGCGGGTCCGCGACATAGCGGTAGATGTCGGCCTTGGAGATCTTGATCGACTCGATCACCGCGTGCAGCGCCGCGGGTGATCCCGGACCGGCCGCCTTGAGATCCACCGCCTCGATCAGGTTGGCGCCCATCAGCACTTCGAAACCGCCGCGCGAGGTGGCGGGGTTGCTGTAAACGTCGTGGCCGCGATACTTCGTGCGAAGCGGCTCGGTCCACGCCGGCGTGTAGGCGGCCAGGTCGGCCGCCGTCAGCATGCCACCGTTGGCCTTGAAGAAGCGCTCGAACTCCTGCGCGATGTCGCCCTTGTAGAAACGATCGAACGCCGCCTGGATGGCTGCGCTGCGCGAGGCGCCCTTGTGCCTGGCCTGCTGCTCGGCCTCGACCAGCTTGCGCAGCGTGGCCGCGTAGTCGGGGTTGCGCAACAGCTCGCCGGCCTTGAGCGGCTCGCCGTTCGGCAGAAAGATCTTTGCGGTGGTCGGGTACTTGGCGAGGTTGTTACGGCCGCGCGCGATCGACTGCGCCAGCATCGGATCGATCGGGTAGCCCTGCTCGGCGTACTCGATTGCCGGGGCAAAGACGTCGGCGATGCTCATCGTGCCAAAGCGATCGAGAGCATACAGGTAGCCGCCGAGGTTGCCGGGCACGATCCCGGCCTTCATCCCCGCATTCAGCGTCTCCGGGGTCATCTCGGCCGGCACGATGGCCTTCGGCGCGGCGCCCGCCATCGACAACGACCACACCTTGCCGGTGGCCTTGTGGAACACGGTCATGAAGCCGTTGCCGCCGATGCCGTTCATCTCCGGTTCGCCCAGCCCCGCCATCGCGCCAACCGCCGCTGCGGCGTCGAACGCATTGCCGCCCTTGATCAGGATCTGCAGCCCTGCCGCCGACGCAATCGGGTGCCCCGTCGTCACCAGCCCGTGGCGTCCGGCAACTGCGGGCCGGGTGAGGGTGGGCCGGCTCGAGGCCGGCGCCTCGGCCGCTTGCTGCTGCCCCACAAGCAACGCCCCTCCGGTCAGGAGGATGATCAACGACGATAACAAAGCCTTGCGCATGTACATCGGTCGCTCCTTCGGAAATGCTGTGTAGAGTATATGAGGACTTATGCACAAGACTCTCGTTTCCCCCTCCGTTCTCGCACAGCATCTGAACGATCCGTCATGGGTCGTGGTCGATTGCCGCTTCGATCTCACCGATCCGGGAAAGGGCGAGGAGTTGTATCGCCAGGCGCACATTCCTGGTGCGCGCTACGCGCATCTCGATCGGCATCTCTCGGGCCCGAAGACCGGCACGAACGGGCGGCATCCGCTGCCGCCGAGCGACGAGATCATCAAGAGTTTCAGCGAGCTCGGCATCGGCCCGCATAAGCAGGTGATCGCCTACGACGCCGACAGCGGCATGTACGCGGCGCGGCTGTGGTGGATGCTTCGCTGGATGGGCCACGACGGGGTGGCGGTGCTCGACGGCGGCTTTGCGCGATGGCAGCGCGACGGCCACGGCGTGCGCGGCGGCCTCGAGACCTCCACGCCAGCGCATTTTCGAGGCTCACCCCGTCCCGGTTGGCGGCTCACCGTGGATGAGGTGGAAGCGGGACTTGGCAGCACCGCGCGCCTGCTGGTCGATGCCCGGAGCAACGAGCGCTATCGCGGGATGAACGAGACCCTCGACAAGGTGGCCGGTCATATTCCCGGGGCGGCCAATTATTTCTTCCAGAGAAACCTGGCCGACGACCTGACGTTCAAGTCTCCGGAAGAGCTGAGGGCCCAGTGGGCACCGGTGCTGAAGGGCCGCGACCCGAAAGACGTGGTGGTCTATTGCGGGTCCGGGGTCACCGCGTGCCACAACCTGCTGGCCCTGGAGCACGCCGGCATCCACGGCGCGAAGATTTTCCCGGGATCCTGGAGCGAATGGTCCGCCGACCCCTCCAGGCCGGTTGAGAAGGAAAATAACAAATAACCAAGTACGAATAACCAAGACCAAGGCGATTTCGCCACACTTTTCGTCATTGTTAATTGGTTATTGGTTATTGGTGACTGCCTGCCACCAACCCGGCACGGGTAGTTCCCGTCCAATCCACCCAGAGACAGAACTTTGAGGAGATTGGCACCCATGACCCTTCGCATCCTGTTCACCCTCGCTATCCTGGTCGGCCTGGCCGCCGCGCCAAGTGCGCAGACTTTCCGTTGGCAAGCGGGCAGCCGCAACAACGACGCCGCCACGCGCGTCGATCGGGCGCTCGAGCAGGCCCGTCGCAGCGTGGCCCGGCAGTGGGTTTCCATCGAGCGATCGGTGCAGCGCGCGATTGCCCGGCGCGACCGCATCGAGAACCAGCGCGCCGATCGCATCGCGGCGCAAGTCCGCGCCAGCGTGCGCCGGCAAGTCGCCGCGCACGTGCGCGACGAAGTCCGGCGCAACCGCTCGATCGCTCGCGGCACCTATTGGGGGCCGAGCCGTGGCTTTAACCGGTCCCCCAGCGGCGCGCTGGGGTGGAACGGTGTTCAGACCGGCACCGATGCTGACCCGTGCTCCGGCAACAACGGCAGCTGGGGCGATGAGTATGAATCACACTGCGAGGTACGCGATTCGACCATGCCGGGCGGAGCGCTGACCGTGGACGCGGGCCAGAATGGCGGCATCACGGTCGAGGCCTGGGATCGCAACGACGTGCGCGTTCGCGCCGTCGTTCGCACCAACGCCCGCACCACTGAGCGCGCGCGCCAGCTCGCCTCCGGCGTGCAAATTCAATCGGGCGGCGGACGCGTCTCGGCCACCGGGCCCGACACCGAGCGCCGCGAGAACTGGTCGGTGAGTTACCGCATCAACGTCCCGCGCCGCACCGATCTCGATCTCAACGCGAGTAACGGCGGCAACACCATCAGCGGCGTCTCGGGCAACCTGCGCTTCGACACGACCAACGGCGGCGTGCGCCTGGCCGACCTCGGCGGCCGCGTCAACGGCCGGACCACCAACGGCGGCCTTACCGTCAATCTCAGTGGCGACCGCTGGGACGGCGAGGGCATCGACGTCGAGACCAGCAACGGCGGCGTCACGCTCGCGATCCCCGACAACTACAACGCCGAGCTCGAAGCCCGCACCGTCAACGGCGGATTGCGCATCGACTTTCCGATCACCGTCCAGGGGGAGTTATCCGGGCGCCGCGGCATCACGACGACGCTGGGATCAGGCGGCCCGACGGTTCGTGTGCGCACCAACAACGGCGGCCTCAAAATCGGTCGCCGGTAAAAAGCATCACACTGAAACACGGAATCACAGAACCACAGAAAGTTTTTTGGGGAAAACCAAAAAGATTTTCTGCGTTTCTGTGTTTCTGTGCTTCCGCGTGAGGTATGTGTGCCTATCGGTTCGTCGCAACCGGAACGGATTCGAGCGAAACCGGATCCCCAACCGCAATCTCGCCGTCGTCCAGCACCTCGCCAAAGGCACCCCCGCCCCAAGGCACGCTCATCGCCGCCTTCAGCCCCGGCACGGCAGCTTCCATCTGCTCGCACGGCCGCGTTTCGCCGTAGATCCGGATGCGCACGCTGCCGATGCTCAGCACCTTGCCGTGGGCGTCGGTGAAGTCGATGTCCGACACGAGCAGGTTGGCCCTCCGCAGCCGCGGATCAGGCGTAACGCCGAGCGGCGCGGTGACATGCTCCCAGTTCTTGCTCGAGACGATGGTGACCTGGCGCTTGCCGCCCTGATTGGCGTTGCCGACAATGCCCCGCCCGGCCACGACCCGCGCGCTGGTGGCCGGATCCATCGGCCCGCGGTGCATGCGCTTGATCCAGATCTGGGTGAGCTCGCTCATCAAGACCGATTCTACTCGGGTCCCTTCGACTCGGCATTGGTCGCTGCGCGCCCAACGCCTCGCTCAGGGCAGGCAGCGCACCCGCACCCGGCACCGGGCACCAACCCTTTGGCACCCTTGGCACCTTAGGCACCTTAGGCACCCTATTTTTTAGACTTGGCGCATTGAAGTCGCGAGGTCCATCGTCGAGACGATCGACGGCTCCTGCTCGTCGTAGACAAACGCGCGGATGTGCCGGGCGCGCACCATGTGCCACACCCGCAGCGCCAGCCACACGAGCAACAGGAACGCCGACAGCCGGAGCGTGTTCTCTCTACCCTGCAGCGCCCACAGGCACCAGTTGGCGAGCGTGAACACGAACTGCAGCCACAGGAAGAAGTACAGCGGCCAGAACAGCCTCAGCCTCAACTGACCCGGCATGTAGGTGCACGTAAACGGCACGGTCTTCATCGTCAGCGTCAACAATTCGATCACACACAGCCCGGCGAGCGACACCATCACGAACACAGTCGCGCCAAGACGAGGCGTGCCGACGATCGCGGCCGCGCCCCCGAACAACGCTGCCACCGGCACGCACGTCACCGCCGTCATCACGGTCACCACCGTTGTCAATACACGGCGCTTGTCGACCGGCTCGGTCAGCTTGAAGATCCAGTTCGCGCTCGGCTCGATCGGCATCATCAGCGCCACGCGCACCCCGCACACCAGCCAGAACACCATGCCGAGCGGGATCGCGAACCACGCGTACTGAAGGGTTCCAGTCGCCGGCACGTGCAGCAGACGGCTCGACAGTGGAAACGCCAGCAGCAATGCGATGCCGGCGTACGAGCCAATGATGAAGCGGTGCGTCTGGCTGCGGCTCAGTGTGGCCAGCATGTAAGCCGCCAGCCCGCGCTGTAGCGGCGTGCGCAACACCGGCCGCAGCAGCCGCGCGGCCAGTCCTGTCCAGACGCGCGACAGCCTGCCGGTGCGGCGGCCTTCACTATCGATCACGTTTCGCAGGCAGCGCCCGTAGCCGAGCGGATAGAGCACCACCGACACGGCAAACATGCCGGCCGCGGCCAGCACGCCGCGTCCGGCGAGCACCGCGAACACCGGGCGATGGTCGCCCATCAGCCACCGATAGATGCCCGCGAACCAGGCGGGCGGGTTCCACAGCACCATCGCGCCGGCCTCGAGCCCGCGATCGACCATCGCGTGCGCAAACGTCTGGGTCAGCGCCAGCGCCGCGATCATGCTCGCGAGCGCGGCCAGTTGCAGGGGCAGCGTCACGAACTTGATCGCGCGCGGCCCGAACACCGCGGCCAGTACCAGCTGGATGTTGATTAGCGCGAAAAACACGAAGCCGGCCGCACCGGTGACGGCAGTGATGTGCGCGAGGATGCGTTGCGGCACCTGCATTACGTGCTCTGCGCCGGTCGAGACGAACG
The DNA here is from genome assembly GCA_031429375.1 of Acidobacteriota bacterium. Lineage (GTDB taxonomy): Bacteria > Acidobacteriota > Vicinamibacteria > Vicinamibacterales > UBA2999 > 12-FULL-67-14b. The sequence goes on from JANOZI010000188.1 coordinate 18,586, forward strand.
TAAAAACAATTGCGGTGGGAACGGACACCGCCACGGCGAACAGGCCGAAGAATTTCAGCAGCGCGTAGAGCCGGCCGAGCGCCTGCTCGCGCAGCAGCACCGGCAGCGGCCCGAGCACCTGCGCGTCGCGCCGATCCGGCGTCAGCGAGCTCCACACCAGCATGGTGACGAGCCCGGCCACCAGCATCACGAATTCGGTGTGGACGGACTGGCTCATCATCAGCGCCCGGTCCTGCACGTCAACCGGCAGCTGGCGCAGATGCGCCCACGCGAACATCTGCATGCCGCTCATCATCACGCCCGGAATCGCCACGAGCGCCACCAGCCAGATCACGCTGGACGACGCCGCGACGGACGAAGAGAAGACGTCGTTCTCGAACAGGCGTCCGAAAAACACCTTCGCGAGCGAGCGGATGTTGCGGGCCGAGTCGTGCGCCCGGCCCGTCCTGAGCAAGTCCATTGGGTTCGCGTTGAGCGGACCCGATGAGCGGGTCGAAGGGTTCATCACATCCTGATGGTTTCGAGCATTGCCTTCGCGGTCGCATCCGTATCTTCACGGACCGCAAGCTTCACGAACACGTGCTCGAGCGTTTGATCCTGCTGCAAGCCGCGCAGGCGATCGACCCGGTCGTTCGCGACGACGCGGCCGTCCGAGAGGATGACGACATCGGTGCAGAGTTGCTCGACCACTTCGATGACGTGCGAGCTCATCAGGATGGTGCGGCCGTCGTCGGCCAGCGTCTTGATCACCGACCGCAGCATCAGCGCGGCACCGACATCGAGTCCCGAGAACGGCTCGTCCAGGATGATCAGGTCCGGATTGTGCAGCAGCGCCGCCGCGACCTGCACCTTCTGCCGCATGCCCTTCGAGAACGCCGCGAGCGTGGAGTACTGATCGTCGGTGAGGTCGAGCAGATCGAGAAAGCGCTCGATCTTGGTCTCGAGCGCGCAGTCGTCGAGCCCGCGCAGTCCGCCGACCAGCCGCAAATACTCCGGCGCGGTGAGATGGGTGTAGAGGAAAGGCTCCTCCGGCACGTAGCCGAGGCGCGTGCGATACGCCGGAAGATCCTCGAAGATCGATTTGCCCTGCCACAGAATCGCGCCCGACGTGGGCTCCATCAGCCCTGCCAGCATGCGGACGGTGGTCGACTTTCCCGATCCGTTCGGGCCGAGATAGCCCAGGACCTGGCCGGGCTTGGCCACAAACGACGCGTCCCGCAACGCCGGAACCGCGCCGTAATACTTGGTCAGCGATCGGACTTCGAGCATGGCGTCATTAGACACCATGCTCGAAGATAAGTGCTCAGACCGCGGCTTCCAGCACCGGCATCGGGGTCACCGCATCCTGATCCTGCTCGGCCGTGCGAATGCGGTAGATCTTCTCGATCGGCAGGACCATCACCTTGCCGTCGCCGACCTCTCCCGTTCGCGCCGATGCGAGAATCGCATCCACGGTGCGCTGCACGAAGTGGTTCGACACGCCGATCTCGATGCGGACTTTTTCGGCGAGGGCCATTTTGACGGAGGTGCCTCGATAGGTCTCGACGTGCTCCATCTCGCCGCCGTGTCCCTGGACGCGGCTGATCGTCAGCCCGCGCACTTCCGCATGAAAGAGCGCTTCGAGCACGTCGCTCAGTTGCTCGGGCCGCACGATCGCCACAATCAGTTTCATCATCGGCTTCCTTCCTGGAACGCGGGGACCACGACGCGGTTGCGGCCAGCCGACGGATCGTTCGGCGACACCAGGATGGCGCCGTCGCCGGCGGTGTAGGCCTCTTCCCCATGATCCGTCACATCCATGCCCACGCCCTCGACGCGACCCTTGATCCGGATCGGCAGCAGCACTCCCACCACCTTCAGGACTACAAACGTCCCGGCCGCACTGTAGGCCAGGACCGCGAGCACGCTATAGATCTGGATCAGGACCTGTCCCGGGTTGCCACCGATCAGTCCATTGGGCCCGCCGCTCCAGGCCGCCTGCGCGAACACGCCGGTCAGAATGGCGCCGGTCGCG
>JANOZI010000189.1:0-2552 GCA_031429375.1 Acidobacteriota bacterium
GGAACACGCCGATCCTGATCTCGCCGCACGACTCGAACACCATCTACGTCGGCGCGAACAAAGTCTTCAAGTCGACCGATCGCGGACAGAGCTGGACCGCGATCAGCCCCGACATCACCACCGCCACCGATCGCGAAGGCCAGGCGCTGATGGGCGTGACGGCAAAAGACATCAAGATCGCCAAGAACGACGGCGTGCAGTCGTACGGCAACATCGTCCAGCTCGTCGAGTCGCCGAAGCAGGCCGGCGTAATCTACGCCGGGACCGACGACGGCCAGGTCCACATGACCAGGGACGGCAAGAGCTGGACGAACATCACGAACAAGTTTCCGAACGTTCCAAAGAACGCGTACGTCTCCCGCCTGGAAGCGTCACGTCACGAAGTGAACGTCGTCTACGCGAGCTTCGACAACCACCGTGCCGACGACATGGGCACCTACGTCTACGCCAGCGTCGACGGCGGCAACAACTTCCGCTCGATCGGTGAAGGCATTCCGAAGGGCCACACCGTCACGTCGATGACCGAGGATCCAAAAAACCCCAACGTGCTCTACTCGGGGACGGAGTTCGGCCTGTTCGTCAGCCCTGATCGCGGCGGCAAGTGGCTCCGCGTCAAGTCCAACCTGCCGACGGTGCCGATTCACGAAATCGTGTTCCATCCGCGCGACAACGACATGATCGTCGCCACCCACGGCCGCAGCATCTGGATTCTTGACGATGCCACGCCGCTGCAGCAGTCGGCCGAGGCGATGAAGACCGACGCCTACCTGTTCGATATGCGCGGCGCCATGCAGTTCAACCCGGCCAACGACCGCGGTTTCGTGACCGACAAGCCGTTCTTCGGCAAGAACCCGACCTACGGCGCGCCGATCAGCTTCTACCTCTCGAAGCCGCAGACCACCGTGGCGCTTCGCATTCGTGATGCGGCCGGCACGCAGGTCCGCGAGATCACCGGCACCGACGTGCGCGACGCGCGCGGCGCCGGCATCAATCGCGTTTACTGGGACCTGCGCCATCAGCCGCTCGCACCCGTAGCGGGCCAGCCCCAGGGCGGCGGTGGCGGGGGCGGCGGCGGCTTCGGGGGCGGCGGCAACAACGGCCCCAACGTGATGCCGGGTGACTATCGCGTGACGCTCGTGGTCGACGGCAAGGATGTGGCGACGAAGACCGTGCGCGTCACCGGCGACAAGGACATGCCGATGACCGACGCCGAGCGCAAGACCTGGCACGACACCGCGCTGGGCCTGCACGAATTGCAGCGGGTCGCCAATGCGGCGGCGGAAGCGGTGACGACACTCGGCACACAGGTCACCGCGGCCGAGGCCCTGGTCAAGACGGCCGCGACGGTGCCACCGGCGGCGAAGACCGCGCTTGCGGACATCAACACCAGGCTCACCGATCTGCGGCGCCGGCTCGGCGTGGGGCAGCAGCCCGGTGGTGGCGGTGGTGGCGGCGGATTTGGCGGGCAGCAGGGCAACGTACGCGGCACGATCGGCCAGGTGAAGGGCCAGATCATGGGATCGACCTCGATGCCCACCGCGCAACAGATTCGCTCCGCGGCGGAAGCGCGCGACGACATGATGAAGGTCGTGAACGACACCAACGACCTGATTGCGGCGGTGCCGGCGTTCTACGATGCGCTGGGGGCGTCGGGCGCGAAGCCGGCGGCGTTGAAACCGGTGGGTCCGTTGCCGGCGCCGCGTTAATAGAAAGAAACCACGAAGCGCACGAAGAACCACGAAGGACACGAAGCATCTTGATCGAAGATGTTCGTGCGCTTCGTGGTCGTCGTCGTGATCTTCGTGGTCTCGAGCGCGCCGAGGCGGTCAGACATTGACCTAACGCTTGAGCGTGACTTTCTGCGCACGCCAGTTCCAGACTTCGCCCACCCACAGATCGTTTTCTGTCCGGCAGTCGATGGCGTTGACCATGCCAAACTCTTTTGGCAGCTTGCCCGCCTTGCCGAACCTGCCGACCACCTGGCCGCTCAACTGCACTTTGTAGATCTCGCCGGCGTCCATGCTTTCGGGATCGTTCGAGTTCGAGCTGTAGAGGAACTGTGGCGAGCCGCCGGAGATGCAAATGGCCTGCGGCGTGCCGAGGTTGCCGATCTGGGACTTGAATGTCCCCTCGCCATCGAACACCTGGATGCGCTTGTTGCCGGCATCGGCGACGTAGATGTTGCCGGCCGCGTCGCTGGCAATGCCGCGAATCTGGTTGAACTGGCCCGGTCCCGATCCGTTGTGGCCCCAGGTCTTGATGAAATCGCCGTCCTTGTTGAACTTCGCGATGCGGCTGTTCGCGCCGAACCCGTCGGCGATGTAGACGTTGCCGGCGCGGTCCCAGGTCACGTCGGACGGCCGGTTGAAGCCGTCGCCGTTGATCCCGGACCCGGCCGGGCGCCCGGCGTTGCCGCCGCCCCCACCCCCGCCGCCACCGCCGGGCCCGCCTGCCGCCGGACCGCCACGAGCGGCCACGAACGCCGCATCGGCGGCCGTGGCCGACACGCCCGGGCCAGGACGTAGCGTGATGTTCTCCGGCTTCCGGCCGAG
>JANOZI010000190.1:0-5328 GCA_031429375.1 Acidobacteriota bacterium
CAACCTGACGCCGGAGAAACCCTTGACCCATGCCGCGCCCGTGTCGGCCTGGCTCGACACCCGGACGTTAGCGTCCACCTCCTGCTGCAGAATCGGACCTCCCGAGTGGATGAACTTCCCGGTCGAGACCCCGAGCGACACGCTTCTCGGCGTGGTCCACGTCGCCGCCGGCGCGTCGAAGTAATTCCAGGTGCTCCATTGGATCGCGGTCGCGGTCACGGTCGCGCGAATGTGCGCGGTGAGGCCGTTCTGGCCATCAAACGCCATCGCGACCTCCGCATGCACGACGTCGGTAGGCGCGTTATTGACGTACGCGACGCCCAGCGCGCGGCCGGCTCCCATGAAGCAGCTGCTGCAGTTGACCGACTGCCCGGCGGCGGCGCCCGGGCTGTTGGCGGCCGCCGTCCACGTGGCCGTCGCCAGGTCCGGACCCGACGAGTAATACGCCTTGACGAGATGATTCGCGCCGCCCGGCGAGTCCGCAGCGGATGTCAACGTGAGCAGCCACCACACGCCCGCGTTGACCGCATAGAACAGGTGTGATTGTCCCGAGTGCCCGCTCGCATCCGCAAAGGTGCCGGCGATTTGAGCGCCGATCACCACGGGCGCCGTCGCGGCCGTCTGCTGCGCCGTCGCGTCATGCGCGAACCCGGGGGGATCGATTCGCAACAGCGCGGCGATCAGGACGACGAGCACCGCGGACTGCCGCAACCGCCGCGGGAACCATCCACCGAACCGTGAAGTGAGAAACATCGAGCCCTCCGCTCAGGAAAGGACGCCGCTAATTACAAAAATGGGAGGGATCGGTGTTGCGAGCGATCGAGAAGCCTAGCCAGCCCTCACGCGTCGCTCCCGCTTCCGACAGGAAGATACGACAGCAGGACGCCGCGAGAGAACCCCCCGAAGGTGGAGTGATCCTCTGTCCTACTCCGAGCCGCCACGGTGGACCGCGCCGTAGCTCGCATGCGTTCTGGCGAGCGAAGGGCGGGCGTCAGATTCGTACACAAAAGCCCGCGTGCGGCGCGTCTATAGAATGACGCGATGTCAGACCGGGCTCGGGACGATCCGCGATCGCTCGTGGGCCGGCTCTACGACACCTACGGGGCCTCGCTGTATCGATACGCGGTGTTCCTGCTCGGCGATCCCGCCGCGGCCGAGGACGCCGTTCACCAGGTGTTCGCGACGATTCTGCGGCGGCCGCCTCGATTTGACGACGAGTCGCACTACCTGCGCCGGGCCGTTCGGAACGAATGCTATTCGCACCTGCGGCGCCGGAAGAGGCAGAGCGATGTGTTCGCCGGCGCGCTCCTCGAGCCCCTCGTCGAAGCTGTTGCGCCCGAAGAGCGCATCGCACTGGAACGCGCGATTCGCGGTCTCTCACTGGAACACCGTGAGGTGATCTACTGGCATGTGTTCGAGGGATTGACGTTTCAGGAGATCGCGGACGCGGCGGATGAATCGATCAACACCGTCGCAGGGCGATACCGGTATGCGCTGGGCAAACTGCGGCAGGTGCTGGGGAAAACATGAGCGACTCCGACATTGAAGAACTGCTGCGACGGTATCGCCCGGCGGGGCCGCCGCAGCAGCTGCGCGAACGCATCCTTGCGATCGAACGGACCGAGCGCATCTGGCCATGGATGGCAGCGGCGGCTGCGTTGCTCGTCTCGGCATTGACACTTCATGTCGCAACCAGAGACGCAGCGGCAGGTGTCTACGTGACGTTAGGACCAGCGGCGGAGACTCGAGTGGCCGACGATCTGACTGACCGGTTCGGCGGCGGCGCCGTTGCTCGAGAACTGGCACGGTTCCTCGTGGTCGAGCAACAGGTTCTCGCTGTCGCGCCCGTGGGAGAGCCGCAATGAACGTGCGCCCGGTCTTTCGCCGCATGGCGATCGTTGCGTTCGTGATTCTCCTGCCCCTTGTTGTTCATAGCGCGTGGGATTACATCGAGGTTCGTCGTCTCGTGCACGAAATCGAGGCGGTCCGAGCCAGGGGCGAGCCGGTCAGCGAACGGGATGTTCCTGGTTATGGGCATCAGCTGACGGAGGAACGGGACGCGGCCTCCTATTACCTGGCGGGGGGCATGCTGGCGCTCGGCACCCACCCGTACGACGCCACGACGCCGATCCGCGAATGGCTCGCTGAGCCGGCGCCCGATCGTCAGTCGCTACCGGCGCTGGTGGCTCCGCTGCAGCGCTTTGTCGAGAACGCGCGCGACGCCCTGACATTAGCCGATCAGGCGGCACGGCTGCCTTTCAAGGGTTTCCCCGGGGGCACCGAGTATAGCTACCGCGCGGCGAGCATGGCTGACCTCTCTGAACTGCTCTCGGCACGCACGGTGAGCCTGAGCGCATCAGGTGACGGCGATGCGGCCGTCGACTCGGTGATCCGCGGCCTGCAGATTCGGCGGGCACTCCGCGAGGCACGTGGGTTCTCCGTTCGGGGGCATCAGGTAGCCGCCGTGCTCAGTCTGTCGCGGCCGTCGCCGGAAGCGCTGGCACGGCTCCAGGCGGCCCTCGAAGCGGAAGACCACCCGGAACGGGCGCTCGAGAACCTGTTATGGGAGCGGGCGCGTTACGTCGAGGGGATGTGGCGTCGATACTACGGCTTCGATCCCGACGTGCCGCGCCGCTACAGCTTGCCGATGCGCAGCATCACGGAAACAGTCATGCGACCGTGGTTCTCGCATCAGGCTGTCGAGGTCCTCAAACTTTGGGCCGAGCTCGTCCCGCTCGCGAAGCGTCCCTGGCCCGAACAGGCGAAGGCCAGCGCCGAAGCGCTTGATAGATATCGAGTCGAAGAATCGCGTCGACCACGAGGCGGCGCCAACCCGTGGATCAATCGAAGTATGGCGCTCGAGTCGTTTGCGCGTGCGGCCGACCCGACGCCAGTAGTCGTCGATCGCAGCTCGCGCGTCGCCGTCGCCGTGGAGCGATTCACGCGCGATCGGGGCAAGCTGCCGGTCGCCCTCTCGGATCTGGTTCCAACGTATCTGAGCGAGATTCCCGTCGATCCCTTTTCCGGCGGGCCGCTGCTGTTCAGGCCGGCAGCCGACGCATACACGATCTATAGCGTCGGCTCGAACCAGAAAGATGACGACGGCGACGTGGCCATGGATCTCACACCTTCCGCGAAGCGCGGGCCGGACGGAACGATCATTCGGGCCGCCGACACCGGAATACGGGTGCTGACTCGACGCTGAGATGCGAAGGGGTCAGACCCCTCCGTACTGCTCGCTCGTGGTCAGACCCCCAGCGGCCCAGTCACGTCATTCGGGCAGCCGTTGCAGTCCCACCAGCTTCCAGCCGTCCGCCTGCCGCCGGAAGTGGGTGCGGATCGGTTTCTTCCACGTCGCGTAAGCCGGATGTTCGGCGGAAATGTTGACCTCGATGAAGCTGCCGGCGGCCGTCGGCAATCCGCCTGGCGCCTGCATGCTCGTCGTTCCGCTCTGCGTCTCCGACAGCGGGCGGGTTTGTCCCGTCGCGTTGTCGAACAGTGCCCACGAGGCGCGGTAGCTGACGGGGCCCTTGATCACACCGGCCGCGACGGCCGCGTTCTCGAACGACAGCTGGTTGTTCGCGTCCAGCCGTGGGGAGACGACAGGGTTCACCGCCGTCAGGTAGACGTTGGCGATCCGGTCGCGGCGCTTGATCAGCACGTCGGCCACATGTTTCTCGGCGACCGGATTGCTGAACTCGCCGGTGTGCACCGCGGCTCTGATCAAATCGTCGGTGAAGGCCAGCACCCGCCGCGCCGCCCAGAACGCGTCGTCATCGCGCATCTCGAGATAGGCCGCCGATGGAATTTGCGGCCGCCACTTCCGGGGATCGAATCGATCGCCCTCGAACTTGCCGGTCGATGGATACTCGACGTAATCGATCGTCTGCCACGGGCTTAGCGCAAAACCGAAAGAGAACAAGCGCTTTAAGGTCGAGCCGCCCTGATAGAAGTGCTCGTAGCTGAGGTCCCATTCGTTCAGGTCGTTGTTAAGGCCGAAGGTCGAGCCGACGTCCTGCAGGTAATGCTTCACGACCGCGCGGCCGTTCGACGTGTCCAGCGCATCGAGCGTGTTGGCCGCCTTCCAGTCGGTGAGGTTGGTCCACGCCCCGAAGACGCGCAGGGCGCGGAGCTCGCGGCGATGCTCGTGCGGGACCAGGTCGTTGGGGTCGTCGGGGCGCGAGCCGGAGTAGAGGAAGTTGCCCAGGATCTTGCCGGGAATGAGCCGGCCGGCGACGATCCGGTAGGTGCCGTCCGGTTTGCGCGCGACGCGTTCGAGAATCGCGTTGATATCGTCCATGGTGAACGGCGACCGGCCGCCATTCGGACGGCGCAGCGTGGCTTTCGGGTCGAATTCGAGGCGCTTGGGATCGAACGTCGTCAGGTAGGTTTCGACCTGGTTGTAGCCAAGCGCCCAGAAGATTCGGCTCGCGATCTGCACGACCGACGTCGCCCCTTCCGGAAAGTACGGCGGATCGAACTGAAGGAACCATGTCTCGCCTTTGCCGTCCCGCGCCGTGAAGCCGGGATGAACGCCCGACGTTTTTTCCCTGATGACAATCCATTTCGACGGGTCGGGTGGCGCGCCGACGTTGGGCCCGCGCACCAGCGCTTCGGCCGCGACCGTGGTGGTGCCGATGCGATTGGTGAACCAGCTCGAATCGGGCACCTCGTCGATAGTATTGATGTTCTGGGCGCGCTTGCCCGACGGCTGGTCGCCAGGGAGGACGAACAAACCGTAGATCTGCTCGTACAACTGCTGCACAAAATACGGCTGCGCCTTGGACGCGTCTTGCGATTCAGGTTCGCGCGCAATCGGATCGTCGGCATAGAAACGCAGGGTCTGGGTCGCGACCACGTCCGCGCACAGGCCGAGCGCGGCGGCCAGAACGAAGAGCCGGACGGCCTTGCGCAGGATGCGTGTGATGAATGCGGATGTCGGCATGAGCGGCAACCTCAGAAGATAGCGGAAGTCGAGACGACAAAAACCAGCCCGTCACTGCCCTTGGCCAGCTCGACGCGGAGCGGCGTATAGAAGGGCCCGTGAAAACGGAGTCCGAAGCCATAGTCATGCTTCAACCCGTCGAAGTCGAGGTCCGAGCGGCGCGAGGTCACTTTGCCGGCGTCGTAGAACACCGCCGAGTCGAGATAGCGGCTGGCCATGATGCGCCACTCGCCCTGGAAGAGCAGGCTGTTTCGACCGCGGAACCGCAGGCTCGTATATCCCCGCAGTGTCGAGCTGCCGCCCAGGTAGGGCAGCATGAAGAACGGGACCTGCTGATTGCCCTTGTCGTCCGTGGTCACGGCGCGCGCGCGGAAGGAGAAGAC
>JANOZI010000191.1:0-2642 GCA_031429375.1 Acidobacteriota bacterium
CGGTCGACGTTGCCAACCTCCGGCGTGTAGACGATGGCCGCGTTGTCGAGCGGCACGCTTCCGGTGCTGGTATTGGGACCGACGAGCAGCGGAATCCCCTGCGCCAGCGTCCGATACCAGGCAAACTGGTCGGCGTTCTGATAGGTCGAGGCGACGGTCACCGGATAGTCGTTATCGCCGCGCAGCGCACGCGCCCAGGGTTGTGCGTTGTAAGTGATGCCGTAGCCGGTGCGCAATATGGTCTTTTCGTTGAGGCGATAGATCGCGCCCAGCCGCGGTGCGAAGTTGTCCAGTGCAGCCTTCATCCCGTTGTTCTGGTCGTTGCTGCCGAGCCCGGCCACCAGCACTTGGAGGTTGGCCGGATCGACACGATCGATGCCGCGGCCGTCGGCGCGGTGCATGATCGGGTAGTACTCCCACCGCACCCCGAGGTCGAGGGTCAGCTTGTCGCTCGGGGTCCAGCGATCGCGGAAATACAACGCGTGCTGCCACTCACGCCCCGTCATCAGTTCGTTCTGCAAGCTCTTGTTGGCGGTGCCGGTCAAGCCGAGCATGAACGACGCCCACTGATTGTAGAAGTTCGCTGTCTGGCCGCCATTGACCGCAGTCGTGTTGCCCAGGAATTGAAAATACCCTCGGGGATTGCCGGTCTCGGGCTGCCAGTGATCCAGATACAGGAAATTCAGGGTGTACCCGGTGCGGAAGTCGTGGCTGCCCTTCACCTTGGTCACGTTGGCCGTGAGCGAGTAGGTGCGCTCGTCTCGATAAATCGGATTCCAGCCGTCGCGGTTTCCGGCGTCGCTGAACCCAGTCTGGAATCGGGGGTAACCGGCATAACGTTTGTCGCCAATCCCCTGGTCGTTGGTCCCCGGGATGCCCAGCACGTCGAGACCGTAGTTGCCCGCCTGGAAGTCGGGACCCAGCACCTCCTGATCCTGACGGCCGAAGCCGAACGTCATGTCCATCAACATCGTCGACGACAGCGTCCAGGTTTGCCCCGCGGTGGCTTGATAGACCCTCGTGAACCCGCCGTCGCCTTCCGCGTCGGTTGCGGGACCGAGATAGTTGGTCAGATCGTCGACGACCGCGTCCATCATGCTGAACTTGGTCCAGATCTGATGGTTGGTGTTGCGGTTGAAATTCAATTTAACGTCGACGTTCTTGCGGTCGACCGTGCGCGTTTCCTCGCGCCGATAGTTGTTGGTCAATCCGCCCGCGCCAATCCCGGGGTTGTTGGGCAACGGATAGAGCTGCATGATCTTCAATGCGATCGGGTCGATCATGTTCGTCGGGATCTGGTTGTTCGCGAACTGCTGGCGCCCGACGCCGTTGGCAACGCCGGTGAACGGGTTGTAAATCTGCTGGACCGACCCGTTGGTGTTGGTCGCCTGGCTGAAATCACCGGCCCGCAGCCGCGCGTCCGGCACGCTGAAGAACGTGAACAGGCTGTGCTCGCGCTTGTAGCCCTCGAACGATCCGAAGAAGAACACGCGGTCCCTGGCGACCGGGCCGCCGATGGTGCCGCCGTAGGTGTTCGCTTTCAGCGGCAGCTTCGGCGGCGCGGCGCCGGCCGCGAAGTAGGCCGGCTTCGCGTTCAGCTTGTCGCCGTTATAGAACTCGAACGCCGAGCCCTTGAAATTATTGGTCCCCGACTTGGTGATGACCGTGACTGCCGCGCCGCCGGCCATGCCCTGCTCGGCGTCGAAGCTGCTCGTCGAAATGTTGACGGCGTCGACGGTCTCGGCCGGCGAGATGTACATGTTGTGATTCGGCAGCCAGATGTTCATGTTCGTGGCGCCGTCGGTGCGCGTCGAGTTGTTCGTGTTCGGCTGGCCGTTGACGTTGGTGGCCAACGATCGTGCCGGCGTATCGGTTTCCGCATTGCCAAAGGCCATCGGCGTCGTGCCCGGCACCAGGTTCATCAGCGCCTGGTAATTGCGGAACCGGTTCAGCGGCAGCGCTTCGATTTCGGCCGACCTGAGTTCGGTGTGGACGTCGGCCAAATCGGTTTGCAACAGGTTGGTGGACGAGGCGACGGTGATCGTTTCCTCGAGCGCACCCAGTTGGAGCGCAATGTCGACACGCGAGATTTGCCCGATCGAGACGGGAACATTCGATCGGATGTTTTCCTTGAACCCCTGCAGCGTGACCTTGACGTCGTAGGGGCCGGCCAGCACGTTGCCGAACGAGTAGGCGCCTTGGGCGTCCGTGATCGTCTCGCGGGTGAGGTTGGTGTCACGGTTGACAATCGTGACCGTGGCGGCGGGGATTACGGCGCCTTGCGAATCCTTCACGGCGCCGACGATGCTGCCGTAGAGGATCTGCGCGGCGAGTGGCGCACTCATCACGCTCCAGAGAAGCGCGATACCGACACCGGTGATGAGACCCCGAACTGGGAAAGGTGACCTCACACATCCTCCTTTTGGTTTCGCAAGACGCAATACAAACAATTACATTCGGCGAGAGGATAGCGCGCTCCGCCGTCCTTGTCTATCGCGTTTCCAGGGGGTGTTGCCCGGCCACGAACCGATCGACCCGGCGGGCCAGGTCCTTCAGGTACGACGCGTCGCCGCCGCCGACCTCGGTGGTCAGGTACCCCGCATACCCGGCATCGGACAGTGCGCGCCGGACGGCCGTCCAGT
>JANOZI010000192.1:0-2188 GCA_031429375.1 Acidobacteriota bacterium
GTCGCCGTAGGGCACCCCTTAAAGGGGTGCCGCTGTTTCCGATCGCCGTAGGGCACCCCTAGGGGTGCCGCTCCGCGTTTTCACTCCGAGGGACGAACCTGCACGCCATAATGGTTTCGCCATGAGCCATCGCTTGAAAGCGGTGCTGTTCGATGTGGACGGCACCCTTGTCGACAGCAATGACGCCCACGCCACAGCGTGGGTGAAGGCCTTCACGGAACACGGCGTAACCGTTGACCCGGCACACGTGCGCCGCTGCATCGGCATGGGTGGCGACAAGCTGATGCCCGAGGTGAGCGCGCTGGAAGAAGACTCTCCCACAGGCAGCGCTATCGCGAAACGCCGCGGCGAAATCTTCACGCAGGAATTCCTGCCTGCGCTGCAGCCATTCAAGGATAGCAATCGGCTGGTTGCGGCGGTCAAGCAACGCGGGCTCACCGCGGTAGCGGCGAGCTCGGCGCAAGAGGACGAGCTGAAGGCCCTCTTGAAGATCGCGGGCGCTGATGCATCAATGGATGCGGCGACGTCGAGCGACGATGCCGAGGAATCGAAGCCGGAACCGGACATCATCGAGGCCGCGCTGAAACGCGCCAGGGCATCCGCATCGGAAGCGGTGATGATCGGCGACACGCCCTACGATATCTTGGCGGCGTCTCGCGCCGGCGTCGCGGCCATTGCGTTCCGTAGTGGCGGATGGAGCGACGCCGATCTCAAGGGCGCGATCGCGATTTACGACGGTCCGTGGGATCTGCTGGCGCGCATCAGCGACTCGCCGCTGGCCCGTGGCATTCGGCCTGCTGATCGCTAGCCCGGGGCGCCGCGTTCGCGAAGATAGCCGGCAATCGCCGGCTTCTCCAGGTAGTCGGCCCACCCGAGCGGGGTGCTGTGATAGATGGTGTCCTTGATATCGAGACGGGCGCCCCTGGCCACGAGCACCTTCACCACGGCGAGGTGATCGGCGGCGATGGCCTGGTGAATCGGCGGCGTATGTGAGTGCGTGCCGGGCGGGTTGAAGCGATTCGGGTCCTCGCCGGCATCGATCAGCCAGTTGACGATGTCAGCGTGGCCGAGTTGCGCGGCGAGTGCGAGGGCGCGATGGCGATCCGTGGCGCTCGCTGCCGGCAACAGCCGCTTCACGTCGTCCACGCGCCCGAGGCCCGCGGCGTCGGCCACGTTCGCCACCTTCGCCCCAAGACGCACCAGCGTGTCGGCAGTGGCGTGGAAGCCGAAGACCAGCGCAGTGCTCAGCGGCGAAGTCCAGTCGCCCTTGCCGGCGGGTTCGACCGACGCGCCGCCGCGGACGAGCGCCTCGACCAGCGGCACCTGCACCCCGGCTTCGGCAGGCGGCGTACTCGAGACCAGCAGCGACAGGATCGTGCACTGCCCGCCGTAGGCCCAGGACAGGGCATTGGGATCGGCGCCGGCATCCAGGAGGACGCGCGCGACCTCCACCGCATTCGCGGGCGAGCGCTGACGATACCCCTCGATGCCGTTCGCGGCGAGGTAGTGCATCAGGGTGGCGCGGTGCATCTGCGGATCGAAATTGTTCACCCGGGTCGAACGGGCGCGGACGAGCTCGGGGTCGTCACGCAACAGCGCGCTGAGCGCCGTGATGTCGCCATCGATCACGGCTTCGACGGCGCGTTCGAATCGGGCGACCGGTCCGGGCCGGCCCACGGCCGCGACGTGCTCGGCGAGCCGGCGCCAGTCGGCAAACTCGTACCACCGCGCAACCGCCAGCAGCGCATCATCGCGATCGAGCGGCACGGCGCGCGCCTCGTCGTCGGTCATGCGCCGCTCGAGCCACGCAATCTTGTCGTCGAGAAACTTGGGATGACGGTGGCGAAAGACGCGAATGGCTTTCGGGTCACCGGCGTGCCAGCCGGCCAGCAGCGCATCGGCTTGCTGCTCGTAGGCAGACAGCGGCGCATCGAACGGCAGGGCAGTCAGGCTCATGGCGACGACCTTCCGGCTAGGTTACGGCGTCCGCCCGGCCGGCAACAGCGCTTAGGTCAACCAGTATGACAAACTAGTTATATGGATCGCGAAGACATCGGCGCCTTCGAGGCCAAGACCCGGCTCTCGGAGCTTCTCGACAAGGTCAGCCGCGGCCACGTCTACCGCATCACGAAGCGCGGCAAGCCGGTCGCCGAGCTGCGGCCGGTGGCGGACGGCGCCCGGCGCCCGA
>JANOZI010000193.1:0-4433 GCA_031429375.1 Acidobacteriota bacterium
ACCTGGTGGGCCACGACGTGGCGGCGCAAACGCGGCGGATCCTGGAGTCGTTCGAGATCATGCTCGACTCCGCCGGGTCAGACCTCGACCACGTCGTTCACGTAAACGTGTTCCTCCGGGACATGCGGGACTTCGACGCGATGAACCGCGCCTACGTCGAAAAGATGGGCGCGCACCGGCCGGCGCGGACCGTCATCGGCGTGAAGGAGCTGCCAAAGCCGGGCGTTCTGCTCACCATGAACTTGACGGCGATAACCCGGGACTGAGTAGCGCGGAACTTTAGTTCCGCGATTTCGGGAAATGGAGCTCACAATGCGCGCCCTCACCAGCATCGGACTCGTCCTGTTCCTCGTCTCGGAGTTGACCGCGCAGACCGGGACGCGGTTTCTGCCGACCCAGTTCTACAACACGTTCGGCGCGCACCCGCCGGCGCTGCGCATCAAGCCCGGCGAGCGCGTGATCACGAAAACGATCGATGCGGGCGGCACCGATTGGGACGGCAAGCAGGTCGCCGCCGGACCGAACCCGCAGACCGGGCCGTTCTTCGTCGAAGGCGCCGAGCCCGGCGACGCGATCGTCGTCTCGATCGAGAAGCTCGAGACCAATCGCGCCACCGGATATTCATCGAGCCTGCTGGCGCCGTATACCGTCGACCCCGCCGCATTGCTGCAACGCGGCAGCCTCGAGGGCCGCCGCGTGACGTGGACGATCGACAAAGCCAAAGGCACCGCGCGTCTCGAAGCGGCCGCTGACATTTCGCCGGCGATCGAGCTGCCGCTGCGGCCGATGCTCGGCTGTCTTGGCACCGCGCCGGCGCGTAAGGAAGCGATCGCCACCAGCACGCCGGGCGCGTTCGGCGGCAACATGGATTACGCCGGCCTCAATGCCGGCGTGAAGGTCACCCTTCCCGTCAACGAACCGGGCGCGCTGTTATTCCTCGGCGATGGTCACGCGCGCCAGGGAGAAGGCGAGGTGGTCGGCACCGGCATCGAGACGTCGCTGGATGTCGAGTTCAGCGTTCAGCTCATCAAGAAGAAAGCCGTCGGGTGGCCGCGGCTCGAGAACGAGACCCACATCATGGTGCTCGGCAGCGCCCGGCCGCTGCTGGAAGCCCTCCAACATGCGACCACTGAAATGCAGCGCTGGCTCGTCAGTGACTATGGCTACACGGAACGGGCCGCCGCCTCGCTGATGGGTCAGGCGCTGGAATACGAAGTGGCGAACGTGGTCGATCCAAACTTCACGATGGTCGCCAAAGTCCGTAAGTCACTGTTGGCGAATCGATAACGCCGGTTGGTGTTGGCATTGCGCTTGCTATCTGTTAGCAGGTCTCCCGCCCCGCGGCAGGCCTCACAGAGATGATTATGCTTGCCAATGACATGATGGACCCCAACCCCGTTCACCCAACTAATTCGAGCGATACCACCCTCAGCCGATATCGGATTCTCGTGGTCGACGACAACCATGACTCCGCGCTGAGCCTCGCCATGGTGCTCACCATCATGGGTCACGAAACGCGCACCGCGCATGACGGCGAAACGGCTCTCGCCACGGCGGAGGACTTCCACCCCGACGTGGTGCTGCTCGATATCGGTCTGCCGAAGATGAACGGCTACGAAGTGGCCCAGCGGATCCGCGAGCAGGCATGGGGAGCGGGGATGTTCCTGATCGCCGTAACCGGGTGGGGCCAGGCCGAAGACCGCGCCCGATCCGCCGAGGTCGGGTTGAATATGCACATGGTCAAGCCCGTCGAACCGTCGGCGCTTCAAGCGGTTCTGGCCGGCTTGAATCGCAGCGCCAACGGGCGGGCGAGCTAATACCAGCACAACTGCAGCAGCAAGTTCAGCCATAAAGTACGTAAAATGTGTCCTGCGATGGGGAGGTCACTACCCATTAATAAGGCCATTCGCGTATGAAAATACTCGGCTTTTCGGCCGCAGGCCTCCTGCTGGCGACGGTTCTTTCGGCGCAAGCACCGCTGCCGCGCGCCACGCCAGACGCCGTCGGCATGTCCGCCGACCGCCTCCAGAATGCCACTGCGCTCCTCAGGCAGTTTGTCGCCGATCGCAAGATCTCCGGCGCCGTCGCCGCCGTGGCGCGCCGGGGCAAGGTCGTGTATCTCGAGCCGGTCGGCCTGCAAAGTTTCGAAAGCCGCGCGCCGATGTCGGAGCGCTCGTTGTTCCGCATTTATTCGATGACCAAGGCCGTCACCGCGGTGGCGGTGATGATGCTGAACGAAGAAGGCAAGTTCCAGTTGAGCGATCATGTCTCGAAGTATCTGCCCGAGTTCAAGGACGTCATGGTGCAGGAGGCGCACGAGGCGCCGAAGCGCCACCCTGCCCGCGCGATCACGATTGAAGACCTGCTGCTGCACACCTCGGGCCTGAGCCATCGCACGTCGGATTTGTATCGCCAGCTGCAGGTGCGATCGCGATCGATCGAGCTGCCGCAGTTCATCACCAACATCACCCGCGCGCCGCTGATGGAAGATCCGGGCACGCGTTTCCGTTACAGCGAGGCCACGACGGTGCTCGGTCGGCTGGTCGAGGTGTGGTCAAGACAGCAGTTCGACACGTTTGTGACCGGGCGCATCCTGCGGCCGCTCGGCATGATGGACACCTCGTTCTGGGTCGAGCCCGAGGCGCGCCCGCGGCTGGTCACCGTCTATCAATCGGCACAGGGTGGTCCACTGGCGCCGTTTGAAATCGAAGAGGTGCCGTTCACCGAACGGCCGAAATTGCTGGAAGGCGCCGTGGGCCTCGTCTCGACGGTACCTGACTTCCTGCGCTTCAGCCAGATGCTGCTCAACAAGGGCGAGCTTGGCGGCATCCGGTTGATCAGCGCCAGCACCGCCGAGACGATGACCAGGAACAGCCTGCCGCCCGCCGTTCTGCAACAGCGCGGTGGCGCGATGGGCTGGGGCCTCGGCAACGTCGACGTCGTCATCACGCCCAATGCCCGCGGGTATCTCACCTCCGCGGGCGAGTACGGATGGGACGGATCGGCGGGGACGTTCTTCGCGATCGATCCGGCGCGCGAGACCGTGGTGATTCTCATGACGCAGAACGTGCCGGCGAGCCCGGACGGGTTGCGGCAGAAGTTCAAAGCGGCCGTTCAGCAGGCGTTGATCGACTGATGCCCTTTTGGATCAGGCGCCGGGAGGCCGCGCGTCCAGGTCCCTGATCGCTACCGGATGTACCCCAGGCTGCGCAGGCGCTGCAGCTGTTCCTGGCTCAACCCCTTGGTCGACTCGGCATCGGGCGCGAACCGGGCGGCTCGAGCCATCTGCCGCCACCCGGCCACGAGTTTCGCCAGCCGCTGGACCTCCTCGGGGTGACTGGCCGCCACATCCTTCAGGTTCAGCGGATCCTTTGCAAAGTCAAACAGCTCGAATTCCGGGCCGCCATTCGGGCGAGCCGTGTGGTGAACCAGCTTCCAGCCGCCGTCGACAATGGCAAACGCCTCGGTGTCGTGCGGCGGAGGTGCCGCACCTTCGGCTGGATTCGTTTTCGCCTTTTCCGAGATGGCGGGCCGCGGCCGCCACGATGGCGCCTCGGGGCCCCCGCTCGCGCGAATCAACGGCACCAGGCTCTGCCCCTGGACCTCCTTCGGCGCGGCCAGACCGCTGATCGCGAGCAGGGTCGGCATCACGTCGATCGTCTGCACCACCTCGTCCACCACCCGGCCGGCAGGAAGCACGCCGGGCCACCGCATCATCAGGGGAACCTGGGTGAGTTCGCCGTAGACGGTCTGTCCATGGAAGGTCCGGCCATGGTCAAGAAACTCTTCACCGTGGTCCGCCATGAACACGACCAGCGTGCGATCGTCGAGGCCCAGCCCTTTGAGCCGTTCGAAGAGGCGCTCCAACTCCGTGTCGAGCCCGCGAATTGACCCGTCGTACCAGTCGACGTCGTGCTGGACGTACGCATCCGCGTTGAGCCCGGCCTTGACTAGGTCGGCCCGGGTCGGCATTCCAAACAGCTTCAACAACGGATCGTTGATGACCTTGCGCACGGCAGCCAGGTTCTGGTGGTGCGCGTCCCGCTTGGCCGGATCGGCCCACATGGTGTCGTACGGCCGACCCGGCTCGAAGGGATCGTGAGGGTCGTAGACGTGGAGGAAGGCGAAGAACGGAACGTCACGATGGGTTTCCAGCCAACCTGAAAGCCGATCCACATATTCGCGCGCCGTCTTACTGGAGCCCTGATTCGGAAGCGAGCCGTCTTCGTGCTGCTCCTCGTAGCCCTGATGCAGGTTCGTGAACTGGCCCGTAAACAGGTTCGACGCGAACCCGACGGTGGCGTAACCGGCCGCGCGATACACCTCGGCCAGCGTCGTCGCCGCGGCGGGAAGCCGATCGTTGAAGTCTTCCACCCCGTGCGTCGAAGGGTAGAGCGACGTCAGCATGGAAGGCGTCGCCACTTTGGTCCAGG